>JALTVH010000242.1 GCA_027049085.1 Aquificaceae bacterium
CCTCGTAGGGGGTGGTTGGTGCAAAGGCCATAAAAACGCAGAAGTGCCTGCTGACGGTAAGAACTCTTTCCTGCAATTCAAGCTCCTTTTTGATCACGTCTTCCATTATGTTTTTGTTTTCCCTCTCATACTTTTCCTTTTCCTTGAGGAACCGCTTTGGATAGAAGGGGAGAGCGATCACCTGGGAGTGGGGGTGGGGAATTGAGGCGCCTGCTGTTCTCCCTCTGTTTCTGAAAACCGCAACGTATCTGACTCCATCGGTGTTGTAGTAGTGGATCATCCTCTCTCTGTAGGTCTCAAGGAGTTTATCAAGGTGAGGGATCGTGTCAATGTCCTCATTGTGTCCCGGGGAGTCCACAACCACGTCGTGCATGTTGGGGATCGCCGAGAACTTGTTGGGTATAACCCTTACAAGCCATGAGGTGCCATCCCGGACAGCATAAAGCTCGCTTGGGGTCAGAGCCTCGTTTCCCGGGCAGAAGGGGCACTGGAAGGGTTCCTCCTCAATGGTTTCCCTGAAGACCTGGGGCCTCTTTTTTCTGACCGAGGCTATTATGCACCTGTCGTCGGTGAGGGGGTCTTCCCTTATAAAGAAGCTCATGGCTATAAATTTATGTTCGGACAAGGATCCAGAAATAAACAGGTGCAGAAAAGATCACCGCATCAAACCTGTCTATGAATCCCCCGTGCCCTCCGAGGGCGTTGGAAAAATCCTTGATCCCTTTCTGCCTCTTGATGAAGCTCTTGAAGTAGTCCCCGAGGGCTCCGGCAGATAGTACCGCCAGAGCGGTGAGAATCCCTTTGAGGAAGCCCAGATCGGTGAGGATCAGAAAAAGGATGATCCCCGCGGAAAAGCCAAAGATGTAACCCTCAAGGGTCTTTTTGGGCGACAATCTCTCAAAAAGAACCTTTTTCCCAAATCTCTTTCCCAGATAATAGGCGCTTATATCATGAGCCCAAATTGTGAGAACAAGGACAAGGACCTCGTAGGTTCCCGTTTCTTTTAAGGAAGAGAGGTAGGAGGGGAAAAAGCCAACGTAAAAGAGGGTGAAGAAGCTCCTCATATAGGCCTCAAGGCTCCACTCCTTTGAGCCGTAGAGGAGGGAAACCAGGGCGGTGTATATGCCGCCGAGAGCAGGATCTATCCAGAAAACCAGCGGGCTGAGAAAGGCAGGTGCCTCAAGGCCCTTGAGTTCCAGAGCTTCAGAAAGCTCCCTTGCCATAAGGAGTGAAAGGACTGAAACTGCGATAACGAAGAGATAAAGGGGCAGAAGTATGCAGATCAGGGTAATGGCGCCGATCAGTGCGCCGTATATCTCTCTATTCATCAAGGATTCTTCCGAACTTCCTCTGTCTGCTTGAGTAGTCCTCTATCGCTTTTATAAGCTCTTCCCTTGTGAACTCGGGCCAGCAGACCTCGGTGAAGTAGAGTTCCGTATAGGCGAGGTTCCAGAGAACAAAGTTTGAGATCCTCCTCTCACCGGCTGTCCTGATCAGAAGGTCTGGGTCTGGAACACCGCTCATGTCAAGGAGGGATGAAAAGGAGGGTTCGTCAATGTCCTCCATTCCAAGGCTTATTGCTTTCTTGACAGCCCTTATTATGTCGTCTCTTCCGCCGTAGTCAATTGCTATGTTGACCTGTATGTTTTCGCAGCTCTGGGTTTCCCTCTCAAGGGTATCCATTATCTTCCTGAGGTCAGTGGGTAGCCTCCCCCGTCTTCCGAGGAACCTCACCCTTACACCGAGTTCTCTCAGTCTTTCCCTTTTTTCGTGAAAGTAGGTCTTCATCAGATCAAAGAGGGTGTCAACCTCTTCCCGTGGCCTGTTCCAGTTTTCGGTGGAAAAGGCAAAGAGGGTCAGGTACTCTACACCAAGATCAATACAGGCTTCGGTTATATCCTCTGCAACCTCCACGCCCCTGTAGTGTCCCATGACGCGGGGCATGCCCTGATTTTTTGCCCACCTTCCGTTGCCGTCCATAATGATGGCAATGTGCCGGGGTATTTTCAATTCTTCCATTCATCTATTCCCCCATAAGATTTTTCTGTTCCCTCGCTCTTATTGCCGCATCTGAGGTTGGGAACTTCTCTATAAGAACAGAGTAGTATCTGTTTGCCTCCTCAGTGTTTCCCTTGTCAATATTGATCCTCATGAGCATGAGATAGGTGTCGGGGAGCTTGTTGCAGTCGGGGAGCTTTCCTTCCTCGCACTTCTCAATGAGGCTCTTGAAAACCGACTCAGCCTTGGCTGTATCCCCGAGCTCCTGAT
>JALTVH010000243.1 GCA_027049085.1 Aquificaceae bacterium
CCCATCAGATCTCAAAGTCTTTGAGGTACTTTGCTCTTGAGGGGTGCCTGAGCTTTCGGATAGCCTTGGACTCTATCTGGCGGATCCTTTCCCTTGTGACGTTGAACATCTTGCCCACCTGCTCAAGGGTGTACTCGGTGCCGTCCACAAGGCCGTAGCGGTACCTGAGGATCTCCCTCTCTTTTTCGGACAGGGTCTCCAGAACCTTCTCAAGCTGTTCCCTGAGGAGCTTCTTGGAAACGTATTCCTCTGGGTTGGGGATTGACTTGTCCTCTATGAAGTCTTTGAGGAAGGTGTCCTCATCGTCGCCGATGGGTGTCTCAAGGGAGATGGGCTCCTGGGCAGACCTGAGGACCTTTCTAACCTTGTCAGCGGGCATCCCAAGGTGTTTAGCAATTTCCTCAGGGGTCGGTTCCATCCCGAGTTCCTGAAAGAGTTTCTTGGAAGCCTTGATGATCCTGTTGATAGTTTCAATCATGTGGACTGGGATCCTTATGGTCCTTGCCTGATCCGCTATGGCTCTGGTGATCGCCTGCCTGATCCACCAGGTCGCATAGGTGGAGAACTTGTAACCTTTGCGGTAATCATACTTGTCAACCGCCTTCATGAGGCCGATGTTACCTTCCTGAATGAGGTCAAGGAAGTGGAGACCTCTGTTAACGTACTTTTTGGCAATGGAGACAACGAGCCTGAGGTTGGACTGGATCATCACCTGCTTTGCCTTAACTACCTTCCTGCGACCCTGCTCAATTATCCCCATTACTCTTTTTATCTCTTCTGGGATAATCCCTATCTCTTTCCTGAGCTTCTCAAGGTCCCTCTTGAGGGACACATACTCATTTACAAGGGAGTTGAACCTGTCAAAGTCGTAGCCTGCCTTGGTGATCTTTTCCTGGAGCTCCCTCTTTGCAAGGTAGTCGTTGATCAGCTCGTTGATGTCAGGATGGATTGACTGGAGCTTGCGCTTGCGCGACTCAAAGTCCCTCTTCTTTCTTACGTACTTCTGATAGAGCTTGAGGATCTCGTCTGCAACGCGCTCAAACTTGGAGTACTTGATCTTCATCTGGTGGACTATGCGGTTCATCTGGGCGTGCTTTTCAAGGTACTCTCTCTTTTTCTCTGGTGTGCCTTCCCTGATGTACTCTTCTCTGGTTATCAGAACTTCCTTGTAGGCTTTAGCGAGTTCAATACCCTTTTCCATAAAGAACTTCTCGTGCTTTTCGCAGTTTTCCTCGTAGCAGTCGCTGTTGGGATCTTCCTCAATGAGGTCCATGATGTCGCCAATCTTGAGCTTTCCGTTGCATAGCTTCCCCCAGTCCTGCAGGAGCTTCTCAACCAGAAAGGAGCTCCTCAGAAGCCCCCGCCTCATAATCTTTCTACCGATCTCAATCTGCTTGGCGTAATGGATCTCTTCCTGGCGGGTCAGAAGGGGGATCTTGCCCATCTCCTTGAGATATAGCTTGACGGGGTCGCCGTCGCGCCCCATAACGGTGAAGGAGTCCGTAGAAACTACCAGCTCATCAAGGTGTTCCCTCTCCGCGTACTCCTCCTCGCTCTCAACCACCTGAATGTTAAAGTTTGCAAGGGTTTCAATGAGCTCTTCAAAGCTCTCGGAAGAGACGAAATCCTCTTCCAGAACCTCATTCACCTCATCGTAAGTAACGAATCCCTTCTCCTTCCCTGCCTCAACGAGAACTTTCAGGCTCTCCCTGTCCAGCATTCTCTCCATACCTCCACAAATTTATTAAAGTTATGGAATGTAAATCACTTTTCAACCTTAAATCTCCACCTATGTATATTTCTGAGCCCGCCCCGGTGGTTTCTTATCCTCGCTCTGACCACAGACCTCATATCGGAGACTCCAACCTCCTCCTTTTCAATTTCAAACCTGAGCCTCTCAACAGCCGACTCAAATAGTTCTTCAAGGTCTGGTACTCTGAAACTAACCACCTCTTCTGGTACCTCAAAGATCTCCTCCTGGAGTATTAGCTCTGCTATCTCCCTTGCCTTTGGTGATAGGTTCAGTTCCTCAAGGTTTATATGAGGTCTCAGTTCCATAAGGCCCTTGAGGAATATCTTCTCAGTGAAACTGATCTTCTCTTTTTCATCTGCTTCCTGCCGTGCTGATGAAACTCTGCCTGCAAGGACCTCGTAAGGGATCCTGGTAAGCTTACTCACCTTTGTGATCAGTGAGTAAGCCCTTATCTCGTCTTTGAGGTATCCTGCATAAAGGGTGATGTCCCTGACCATTTGGTCCACTTCCTCTCCCTTTGAGAGTTTCTCAAGGAGGGAACCAAAAACCTCTTTGGATCCTTCCATCAGGGACCTGAGGGCTTCTCTTCCCTCTTTGACTGCAAAATCGTGGGGATCGTAGCCTTCGGGCAGGCTGACAGGATATACCTCAATGCCTTCCCTCAAGAGAGTTGCCACTGCGCTTTTCATTGCCCTCTGACCTGCGCTGTCGGAGTCAAAGAGGAGGTAAACCTTATTCACGATCTTTGATAAGACCTTTGCGTGTTCCTGACCGAAGGAGGTCCCCAGAGGCGCAAGGGCGTACCTGAAGCCTGACTGATGGAGGGAGATAACGTCAAAGTAACCCTCAACGAGTATAGCGGTCTTAAGGTCTTTAAGGTAGTTGAGACTCTCGTAAAGTCCAAAAAGGAGATCCCTCTTTTTAAAGACGTCGCTTTCCGGCGAATTTATGTACTTGGGACCATCATCTTCAAGGACTCTTCCCCCAAAGCCTACCACTCTCCCCCTTATATCTCTTATTGGAAAGATAACTCTCCTCTGAAAAAGGTCCCTGTACTTGCTTTCTCCCAGATCCTTTATGTTTCCGCTTTTCTCATAGACCTCAAGGATCCCCCTATCCTTCAGGAATTTTACAAGCTCGCCGCTTGAAGGAGAGAAACCAATGTGGAACCTCTTTATAGTGTGGGTATCTATCCCACGCGATTTTAGGTAATCAAGGGCATGATCGCTCTCCCTCAGCTTTGAGTGGTAAAATTCAGCCACCTCTTCGAGGGCTCTGAGAAGGTCTTCGTCAACCTTCTTCTCCTTTCCTATCCTTACTCTGATGCCGTACTTCCTCGCAAGCTGGATTGCGGCATCTCTGTAAGAAAGGTTTTCATAAAGGGAAACAAACTTTATGGCGTCGCCACCAACACCGCACCCGAAGCACTTGAAGATCTGCTTTGAGGGAGAAACGTAAAAGGAAGGTGTTTTGTCCGCGTGAAAGGGGCAGTTGGCTTTGAAGTTTGTCCCCGCCCTTTCAAGGTGCAGGTAGTCTGATATTACTTCAACTATGTCAAGTTCTTTTCTGAGATCCTCTATATCTGAGGACATTATCCTTTGTGAATTTAAGCATCTGAGGAGCCCCTGTCAAGATTCCTTAATCTTTTTGAGAACCTTGGTGTAGCCCTCAAGGAGGTCTCCGAGGTCATACCTGAACCGGTCCTTATCCAGCTTCTCACCGGTTTCAATGTCCCAGAGTCTCATGCTGTCTGGCGTAATTTCATCTACCACTGCGATCCTTCCGTCGGGCAATCTCCCGAACTCAAGTTTGAAGTCAACGAGGGTGATTCCGTGGGATGCAAAGAAATCCTTTAAAATCTCATTGACCTTCAGGGCTGTTTCCTTCATTAGGGGGATCGCCTCTGAGGGCACAAGTCCGAGGACCTTAACGTGCTCCTCACATATCATCGGGTCGTGAAGTTCATCGTTCTTGTAAAAAAGCTCAAGGAGAGGTTCATCAAAGACCTTCCCTTCCTCAATACCGAGCCTCTTTACCACGCTTCCCGCTCCTATGTTTCTAACCACCACCTCAACAAGAAACCTCTCAGCCCTCCAGACGAGCATTTCGCTTTCTGAGAGCTGTTTTATGAAGTGGGTCTTTATGCCCTTTTCTCCCAGGATCTGAAAGATCAGGGAGGAAATCTGGCAGTTTAAGACACCTTTCCCCTGGATGTAGGCTTTTTTCTCTCCGTCAAAGGCGCTCGCTGTGTCCTTGAAAAAAAGGATCAGCCTGTCTGGTTCGTCGGTTTCGTAAACAATTTTTGCCTTTCCCTCGTAGAGGACCTTCTTTTTCATCTCCAACTACCGATTAATTATACTTGGTAATGCTGAAAGGAATTCTTTACGAACTCCTTGAGAATGACCGCTCAAGGACCTTCATAATCTACCAGTCCTTTTCCTTTTCAATGCTGATGCTTTCCATCATCTTTGTGGTTTATGAGGAGCTTGTTGGCTTTCACACAGATCTCCATCCCCTTATAAAGGAATTTGAGTATCTGGTTTCTGGGATAATAGCCTTTGAGTACACCGGGCGTCTGATCCTTGCGGAAAGAAAGCTTGAGTATGTCATTAATCCTCTTTCCATCGTTGACCTGATAGCGATAATTCCTTTTTTCCAGCCCTTTAGGGTTGTGAGGTTCATAGTTATCCTCGCAAGATTCCTGAGGATCGCCTACCGCTACAAGCACTTTGCCAAGGGACTGACCTATGTTTTCAGATCCATCTCCTTTGAGTTTTACTTCATCTTTTCCTTCTTCGTTCTCTTCTTCATGGCATCCCTTGTGATTATGTACTCCCTTGAGGCGGGAGCAGGCAATCCAGACATAAAGGACTTTTTTGATGTCCTTTACCTTGTGATTATCACCATGACAACTGTGGGATACGGAGATATAACGCCGATCACCACGCCTGGAAGGTTTCTGGCCATGTTCCTCGGCGCTGGTGGACTCTTTCTCTTTTCAATGTCCATAGCAACCATCAGCGCAGGGTTTTTCAACTACGTTCAGATGCTGAGGATGGGTATGATAAGTTTTAAGGATATGAAGGATCACATAGTCATATGCGGATGGAACGAGACCGCCCAGGTGATCATTGAGAATGTCAAGGGAATGGGAAGGGACATTATAGTCATTAGCGATCAGGACATTCCCCAGTCGGAAGACTACCACTACAAGAAGGGTGACTTTGGCAGAGAATATGTCCTCCTTGACGCGGGCGTTGACAAGGCTCACATGGTTATAGTCCTTGCCGAGAAGATGCCCGGTTTTTCGGAAGACTCAATAGACTCAAGGACTATTCTTACAGGTATGCAGGTGAGGGACCTCAACAAGAAGGCGGTTCTCATCCTTGAGATCCTTCTCAGAGAAAACGCAAAACTCATCAAAAGGCGCAGGATCGCAGATTACATGATAATCGGCGGTGAGCTGGTGGGGGTTATCATTTCTCGCTTTGCAAGGGACCGGGTCTTTGGAGAATTTTTCAATCACCTGATAGAGCACACTGACGTACAGATGGTTCCTTGGACAAAGGACTCAACGGTGGGAGAAGCCGAGAGGGAGCTTGAGAGGAAGGGTCTCAGGATAGTTGGTGTTGTCAGGGACCACCGCACCGTTTACTTTCCGAGGTCCGGTTACAGGATCTCTAAAGGTGATAAGGTCGTTGTAATAAAAGAGATCACAAAGGAGGAGGCCTGATGAAAAACACTGCACTTGCAGGTGTACTTTTATCCCTTTCAACCGCTGGATTTTCCCAGTATTTTGAAGGGGACGTTCGCAGAGAGTTCGGGGTTAAGACAGGACTTGTCAAGGTAAAGTACGAGAGCATTGACGGTTCAAAAAGAGACAGAAACTTTCAGGAGTTTCTGTCAGCTTACGGGCTTATGAGTGCAGTAACAGCGGCGGGCTTTTCAGCCGGAGCGGGTATAGAAGTGTCCTCTGGAAATACCGTTGAGGGAGGCAGGAGCCTTCTGCTCAGCTCTGTGGAACTTAATCCCCAGGTTGACCTTCCTCTGGGAGACCTGATCCGCCTTTACACGGGCTTTGGAGGTTCAGTCAACATAATGAAGGAGAGGGTCCGAAGCAGGATAAACAGGGACACTAACTTTGGCCTACAGTTTTTTGTGGGGATAAAACTCAGTCCCTTCCCTACCTTCGGGCTTCTGGCTGAGTACAAGGGAAAGATCTTTATGACGGGGGATTATGAGGGAAACGTGGTTCACCATGTTAACCTTGGCCTTTTCTTCAATGTCTTCTGATTTCACAGTCCAAACCTGACTCTTTTCCCGCCCCCGGGCACGTCCTTAGGCGGAGGTTTGTGGCGAAGGAGGTTGAGGGAAAAATTTAGGTTATCGTACAGCTCAATGGAGTAGTTGTCCCAGAAGACGCAGGTTCCCGCAAGGCAGAAGTAGCCACCTGAGGGCGGTGCTATCTGCTCGGCGATCAGCAGGGTGTAGTTGTCCCTGTCTGACCTTGCTGTGTCCTCTGCCCTGACAACGATCTTTGTGTCGGGGAAGATCGGCTTTATTGAAGCAGTGCAGGGAAGGAGAATATTTCTGACGTTTACCTCATTTTTATCGTCCTTGTTGTAGCGCCTTATCTTTGATGTGACCACAAGGTAAGGGTCATCCCTGTGGTTGCTCTTCTCATCGGTAACCTCATCGGGATTGAGCTCCATCCCGAATCTTCTTGCCAGGGTGTTGCAGGTCTCAGCAATTCTGTCCTCATTTTTGTAATATCCAAGGAGGATGACCTTTTTGCCCTCTTCCCAGACCCACCTTTCCACCTGACTGGCTTCTTCTTCGCTAAAGGGAATCTCGGGGTAATTAAAGACGATGGTGTCGTAGTTTGAAAGGTTGTTCCAGTCGTTGACTTCATCTATCTCAATTCCCCTCTTCTGGGCTTCCTTCTGAAGAATTGAAAAGTAGTAGTGATCGGTTATTGTAAACTCCTGATGGGTAATACTCCATCCAACCTTTGTTTTTTCCATGGTTAAAACATTATATTTCCTATTATGAAATATGCTCTCCTGCTGGTCATGTTTCTTACGCTTTCCTGTGCCCAGAAGGTCCTTGTCCCCCTATCCAACGGCGTTAAGGCGGACCCCGAGAGGTTCACCTCTGTTTATGAAGACGAGAGGGTAAGGATAAAAGTGATTTCCAATGCCTGGAACGGTTATCCCTCTGACCTGGATTCCTACCTGACCGTTATCTTCCTTGAGGTTGAAAACAGGTCACAGAAGGAAGTTTTTATCAGCCTCACAGACCTGACGGTGATTGACGACAGAGGCAAGCAGTATAACGCCCTGACGCCTAAAGACGCAAGCGAGGTTGCCAGGGGGTCCTCTTCTGTTGGTGTTAGTGTCGGGATAGGCTTTGGCGATCCCCACTGGGGCTTTGGGTTGTGGGGTCCTCCCTACTACTATGACGATGTTAGCGACGTGGTTCAGAAGGCTTTTGTGGGAGGCAGGATCCTTCCCGGCAAGAGTATGAGCGGTTTTGTTTACTTTCAGGACTTCGGGGAGAAGGTAAAGAGGATTGACTTCAGGATCAGTTACACGGTTGAGGGTGTGGTGTATGATGTAACCTTCCCCTTTGAGGTAAAGGATGGCAAAGAGGGCACTGATAACGGGTATCAGGAGAATAGGAGAGAGGATAACTGAACATCTCATAAGAGAGGGCTGGGACCTTGCGGTTGTCTATAACAGCTCAGAAGACAGGGCAGACCGCCTCGGTAAAGTTGCTGAGGCAGAGGGTAGGAAGTTCTTAAAGATAAAGGCAGACCTGTCAGATCCCTCTTCCTATGGCGCAGTGATTTCTCAGGTAAAAGATGGTCTCGGTGGTCTCGAGGCTTTCATCCACCTTGCCTCCCCTTATGAGAGGAGAGACCTCAGGGATGTCACCCTTTCGGAGTTTGAGTTCTATCTAAGATCCATTGCAGTTTCCTTCTTTTTCCTTACAAAGGGATGCGGTGATCTGATGAGGGAGAATGATGGTCCCATAAAGGGAAGGGTCATAGCCTTCGGCGACTGGGCGGTTGAACACACACCCTACAGGGGCTACGCCCACTACTTTGTGGCAAAGGGTGCTCTCCACACTGCTGTGCGTGTTCTTGCCAAGGAATTAGCGCCCGATATACTCGTTAACTGTGTGGCACCTGGACCTGTTATCAAACCGGAAGACCTGTCGGAGGATGCCTGGAAGGGCATACTTTCAAGGACACCCCTCAGGAGAGAAGTTCCGATAGAAGACGTCCTGGGAGCTGTGAGGTTCTTGCTGGAGTCCACCTCTGTGACGGGTGAGATCATCAGGGTTGACAGCGGGAGACATATAGCGGGCTCTGGTCTTGGGAGTCTTGAAGGATGAGGGAAAAGGTAGGCGTCCTGTTCAGTGGCGGGGTTGAGAGCTCTGCACTCCTCTATCATTACCTCAGAAAAGGGTTTCTCGTTTATCCCCTCTATGTGCGGTGTGGTCTTCCCTGGGAAGAGACCGAAAGGCTCTGGGCAGATCGCCTCTGGTCGAGGCTCAAAAGGGACTGGAAGACTCTCATGACCATAAGGACTGTCCCCTTCAGGGTGCAGAGAAAAGTCCAGAAGAGGATCGGCTCCCTTTCGGACCTTGAGATAACTCTGAGAAACTCGTCCCTTATTCTCTCAGCCCTGTTGAAGGCAAACACAATGGGTGTCAGGAGGCTCTCCATCGGTTCCCTGGGGATGTATCCCTTTCCCGACAACCGGAGAGAGTTCTTTGAGAGCCTTCAGGGGGTTTTGAGGGACGGTTCAGGGATTGACCTGAGTCTTGAGACACCTTTCATGGGGATGGAAAAGGAAGAGGTTATAGCCCAGACAGGGGATGGATTTCCCTTTCACCTGACCTTTTCCTGCGCAAGCCCCGTTAAGAAACACCACTGCGGAAGGTGCGTAAAGTGCCTTGAGAGAAAGGAGGGATTTATTAAGGCGGGCTTCAAAGATCCCACTCTCTATTTTTTCAACAGCTCCTGAATCTTCTGTTCCATCATGTCCTTGTAGTGGAGTTTCTGCTTTTTTAGCTTCTCTATTTCAAGCTCAAGGTCGTGGGTCATGGGATGGTGCTTTTCAAGCTTGGCTATGTCTTTGTCAAGCTCGTCATGCTTTTCCTTCCACTCTCTGAAACGGGGGTCTTCTTCCATGAGCTTCTTTATTGCTTCCTCTCTGGTCATATTACGTCTCCCTTTCTCGGCCTGAAAATAATTAAACCACAGAGGCTCAGAATATATCCGAGGATGAGGGAGGAGAGGTTCCCCGCAAAAATGAAGAAGATGAAGGCTATCCCGAAGGGGAGGCTCAACAGAACGTAGCTCCAGAAGTACCGCCTTACGGCGGTGTAGGACCAGAACCTTTGATCCCTGCTCACAGGAAAGAGCTTCCTTCTCACGAGGTGGGCAACGCTGTAGCCGATAAGGGCGCTTGCGAGGACCAGTCCGTAGATGTAAAGGATTAGCCTGCTTGTTACGGGCATGGAGAAGTAGCTGTAGGTGGCAAGGGAGGCGGTAAAGAGGATGCTTATTCCCCCGATGAAGGAGTAGTTAAAGTGGCGGGCTCTCTTTATGAACAGCTCGCTCTGCTGGTGGGCATTTCCCTGAGCCATAGATACTCTTCCCTCTTGGGTCCCGTAGAGAGCATTATTACGGGTGCCCCTGTAAAGTCTTCAATAAAGCTGATGTAGTCCCTTGCCCTCTGGGGTAGCCTTGCGGGGTCGCTTATTCCCTTTGTTGACTCCTTCCAGCCCGGGAGGGTTTCATAAACGGGCTTTGCCCTCTCAAGGTCTGTGAGGGAGGCGGGAACGCTGTAGATCCTTTCTCCCTCAATATCATAGGCAACGCAGACCTTTATCTCCTCAAAGGTGTCAAGGACGTCAAGCTTGGTGATAATAAAGCCGTCAAGCTGGTTGACCTCCTTTGCGTACTTCAATGCTACAAGGTCAAGCCATCCGCACCTTCTGGGCCTTCCCGTGGTTGAACCGTACTCACCGCCAAGGTCCCTGAGTCTCTCTCCCTCTTTGCCCGTGAGCTCCGTTGGAAAGGGACCTCCGCCCACTCTCGTTGTATAAGCTTTGGCAACGCCGAGGAAATAGGCATCGGCAAAAAACTTTGGAGAGACTCCCGTACCATTTGCAAGACCGAGGCTTGATGAGTTTGAGGAGGTCACAAAGGGATAGGTTCCCATATCAACGTCAAGCATCGTTCCCTGAGCACCTTCAAAAAGGATCCTTCCCCCGCAGGAAAGGATCTCACCGCTCGCATCACCAACATAGCACCTGATCCTCTCGTAGGAAGAGAGGAGGGAATCAAAAACCTGATCAGCTGAAAGCTCAAAGGGTTCCTCAAAGACCTTCTCACAAAGATTTTTAACAAAATCTATTCCTTCCTCAATCTGATCCCTTAACCTCACTGGATTTCTCAGGTCTGAGAGCCTTATCCCCTTTCTTCCTACCTTGAACATGTAGGCGGGACCTATTCCCCTCAGAGTGGTTCCTATTCCCTTTGAGCGTTCAAAGAGCCTGTCAAGGACCTTGTGGTAGGGTAGGACAAGGTGGGCCCTCTCGCTGATTATGAGCCTCCCTCTGAGGTCTATTCCTTTCCTTTCAAGCTCTTCAATCTCCTGGAGGAGGACCTCAGGATCAACCACCATCCCCTGGGCTATCACGCCCTTGACGTGGGGGTGAAGAATTCCAGTCGGGAGGAGGTGGAGAATAAGCTTCTGGCCGTTGGCTATTACCGTGTGACCTGCATTGCTCCCTCCCTGATACCTGACGACAAGGTCGTAACCTTCAGAGAGGAGGTCAACTATCTTGCCCTTTCCCTCGTCGCCCCACTGGGCACCGAGGATCACAAGCTTTCTTTCCATCAATATGGGCTCCGAACT
>JALTVH010000244.1 GCA_027049085.1 Aquificaceae bacterium
CCCGCTATCTGGAAGGCGATCTCTGAGGAGTCAACCTCGTGGAAGGAACCGTCAAAGAGCTTAACTTTGACGTCAACCACCGGGTAGCCAGCGAGGATCCCGCCTTCCATTGCTTCCTTAATTCCCTTCTCAACCGCAGGGATGAACTCCTTGGGTATCACACCGCCAACTATGGCGTTCTCAAAGATAAAGCCCTGGCCTCTCTCAAGGGGCTCAACCTCAATTACCGCATGACCGTACTGACCTCTACCACCGGTCTGCCTGATGAATTTGCCCTCACCCTGGGCTTTCTTGCGTATGGTTTCCTTATAGGCAACCTGGGGCTTGCCCACGTTGACCTCAATGTTGTATTCCCTCTTCATCCTGTCCACCATGATCTCAAGGTGGAGCTCGCCCATACCGTGAATGAGTGTCTGTCCCGTTTCGGGATCAGCACTCGCCCTGAAGGTAGGATCTTCCTTCATGAACCTGTTGAGAACCTGAGAGAGCTTTTCCTGATCCTTCTTGGTCTTTGGCTCAATAGCCATTGATATAACCGGGTCGGGGAACTCAAGCTTCTCAAGGATTATCGGGTGCCTTTCGTCCGCAAGGGTGTCACCCGTTGCCGCATCAAGCCCCACAACAGCGCAGATCTCTCCTGCGGATATATCGGTGATCTCTTCCCTTGAGTTGGCATGCATCAGAAGGAGCCTTCCGACCCTCTGCTTTTCACCCTTGGTGACGTTCAGAACGTAGGAACCTGCCTTGAGAGAACCTGAAAATACCCTTATGTAGGTTAGCTGTCCCGCATAAGGATCAGACATCACCTTGAAGGCATAAGCACAGAAAGGCTCAGAATCAAGGGGCTTTCTTTCTTCAACCTCCCCGGTGTTGGGGTTTGTTCCCTTAATCGGCGGAAGGTCAATAGGCGATGGGAGATAATCAATAACAGCATCAAGGAGGGGCTGAACCCCCTTGTTCTTGAAGGCCGAACCGCAAAGCACCGGTGCAACCTGACGCTCTATAGTTGCCTTTCTCAGAGCTCTTCTAAGATCTTCGGTGGAGATCTCCTGTCCCTCAAGGTACTTTTCCATAAGGGCGTCGTCGGTCTCAACGATCGCCTCCACCATCTTCTCCCGCCACTCACTGGCTTTGTCAACAAGGTCTTGGGGAATATCAACTATCTCGTACTTGGCACCAAGGGTCTCCTCAAGCCAGATGATCGCCTTCATTTCCATTAGGTCAACGACGCCTTTGAAGTTTTCCTCAGCACCTATGGGGATCTGAACAGCTACGGGCTTAAGGGTTAGCTTTTCCTCAATCTCAGAAAAGACTCTGTAGAAGTCCGCTCCCAGCCTGTCAAGCTTGTTTATAAAGGCTATTCTCGGAACGCTGAACCTGTCAGCCCAGCGCCAGTTTGCCTCCGACTGGGGCTGAACACCCTCAACAGCGGAGAAAATAAAGACGATCCCATCAAGGACCTTCATTGACCGGACCACTTCAACGGAGAAGTCAACGTGACCCGGCGTGTCAATGATATTTATCTGAAATTTGGTCCCCTTTCTTTCCCAGTAACAGGCGGTGGTTGCGGCAGTGATCGTTATCCCCCTCTCCTTCTCCTGCTCCATCCAGTCCATCGTGGCAGCGCCTTCGTGGACCTCGCCTATCTTATAGGTTCTCCCGGTGTAGTAAAGCACTCTCTCGGTGGTTGTCGTTTTACCCGCATCTATATGGGCTACGATCCCTATATTCCTGAGCTTCTCTATCGGGACAGCTCTTGCCATCTTTACCTCCTTACCATCTGAAGTGGGAGAAAACCATGTTTGCCTGAGCCATCTTGTGGGTATCTTCCTTCTTCTTTATGGCACCGCCTTTCCCATCAAGGGCATCAAGGAGCTCAGCCTTGAGCCTTTCTATCATTGTGTAGCTCCCTCTTCCTCTCGGTCTGTTCCTTGCTGCCTCAACAAGCCATCTAATGGCAAGGCTTACCTGTCTGCGCTCCTGAACTTCTATGGGAACCTGATAGGTGGCACCGCCAACCCTTCTGGGACGCACTTCCCACTGGGGCTTAAGAGCATCTATTACCTTGTGCATAAGCTCAACTGGGGTCATTTTCTTTTGCTTTGCCGCCTCTTCAAGGGCTGTGTAAACGATCCACTCAGCAACGCTCTTTTTGCCGTCTTTCATTACCTTGTTTATCAATTTCTGTATAAGAACGTCTCCGTACTT
>JALTVH010000245.1 GCA_027049085.1 Aquificaceae bacterium
CTTGGCTTTACCGGATACCCTGCCTTCGGCGCCATAGCCTTCTTTGGAGTCGGTGGATACTCAACCGCCATCCTCATGAAGAGCTACGGTTTCCCATTCCTGCCTTCTCTCATTGCCGGGGCTCTGGTCTCAACAGCCCTTGCCCTTACTCTGGCACCTCTTCTGATGAGGCTCAAGAGCCACTACTTTGCCATCACTACCCTTGCCCTTCAGCTTGCCTTCGGGGAGGTGGTTGCAAACCTTGAGTTCACCGGCGGTGCCCATGGGATAAACCTCCCTGTTTATGAAGGTGCAGGTGGACTTAACTTTTTCTTTTACCTCTTCTGGCTGGTGATGGTCGGATCTTTTCTTATCAATATCTACGTTGACAGGTCCACCTTTGGATGGGCTCTCAAGGCTATCAGGGAAGATGAGCTTTCCGCTGAGACCCTGGGCGTGAATACAGTCAAATTCAAGAGCCTATCCTTTGCCATAATGGGCGGGCTCACAAGCGTTGTTGGCGGTATTTACGCCTACTGGATAACCTACATTGACCCAACCTCAATGTTTGATCCTCTCCTATCGGTAAAGCTCTTTGTAGCTCTGCTCATCGGAGGAGTTGGAACAACTGTAGGACCGGTGGTGGGAGCCTTCGTTATTGAGCTTGTCTCTGAGATAGTCTGGGGGAAGTTCTTTGAGCTTCATGGGGTGGTGATGGGACTTCTGATAATACTTCTGGTCAGCCTTCTCCCGAAGGGAATAATGGGGGTAAAAAAGGCATGATCCTTGAGGTCAGGGAGATCTACAAGAGGTTTGGGGGAAACAGGGTTGTTGAAGGCGTTAGCCTTTCAGCAGAGGAAGGCGAAATTGTTGGAATCATCGGTCCCAACGGTTCGGGAAAGACAACTCTCATCAACATTATAAGCGGTACAGTGAGGGAAGACGAGGGGGACATTTTCCTTGCGGGTCGGAAGATAAACAATCTGAAACCCCACCAGAGAGCGTGGCTGGGGCTTGGCAGGACCTTTCAGATAACAAGGCTCTTTTCCAACCTCAGGGTCCTTGAGAACGTTCTGATAGCTCTCCATTACGGGGGCAGGAAAAGGGCAGGCAGAAGGCAGGCTCTTGAGATCCTTGAGATGGTTGGTCTTGATCACAAGGCAGACGACTTTGCGGGATCCCTTTCCCTCGCCCAGAGGAAGAGGCTCGAGCTTGCAAGGGCTCTTGCCCTGAGCCCGAAAGTCCTCCTCCTTGATGAGGTTTTTGCAGGATTGAATCCCCAGTCGGTAAAGGAAATAGTAGATCTCCTTGAAAGGCTAAACTCCGAAAGGCGCATAACGATGATCCTCGTTGAGCACGTTCTCAAGGCACTATTCAGCCTTACAAAAAGGGTCATAGTCCTCGCTGAAGGCAAAGTGATCTACGAAGGGGACCCCGAAGGAATGAGAGAGAGCAAAGAGGTTGTTAAAGCTTATCTCGGTGAGAGGTATCTGAAGAATGAACCTTCTTGAGGCAAGGGAAATAAGCGCAGGGTACGGAGACGTTGAGGTTCTGAGAGGGATAACCCTGAGCGTGGGACAGGGCGAGATTGTGGCGATCTTCGGATCCAACGGATCAGGGAAAAGCACCTTTCTGAAGGTTCTTGCGGGCACACTCAGGCAGTGGGGCGGAACGGTCCACTTTAAAGACAAGAGGATTGACGATTTACCGCCGGAAAAAAGGGTTGAGATTGGCATTGCCCTTGCCTCTGAGGGAAGGAGGCTATTTCTCGGGATGAGTGTTGAAGAGAACCTCCTTCTCGGTGGGTGGTGCAGGAAGGAAGCCGTTAAAGAGCGCGTAGACAAAGTTTACAGTTACTTCCCAGAGCTTGAGCAAAAGAGGAAATCCCTTGCAGGGGACCTTTCGGGCGGTCAACAGCAGATGCTCTCCATCGGCAGGGCTCTGATGTCTGGACCTGTACTCCTTATGATTGATGAGCTATCCCTCGGTCTTGCGCCTGCGGTGGTTGAAAGGCTTTCGGAGATTCTGCTCAGGATAAGAGAAGAGGAGGACCTATCTATTCTTGTGGTTGAGCAGGAGGTGTCCCTCGCCCTTGAGATTTCCGACAGGGCATACGTCTTTGACCTCGGCGAGATCGTTGACGAGGGCACCTCCCGTGAACTTATCAGTAGAGACTCTATCCGCAGAACCTACCTGAGCCTTTAATCCTCCAAGG
>JALTVH010000246.1 GCA_027049085.1 Aquificaceae bacterium
GAAGAGTAAGGGAAGGAAAGCTGAAGAAATACCAAGAAACCCCCACCTTTAAGCCCCTACCGAGGAGCTTAAAGATAGGAGTCCCCCGAGGAGGGGGGAGGGAGGGGAGATTAGTAAAACTCTGCTAAGGTTGATCTGTTGTCCAGAATGCGAAGAGCAAGGTCAATCAAAAATGAATCAGCGTAAACCACACCATCGGAAATAAGCCCATGCGTGGTAGTTTCTTTATCGACAGAGACCTTAGCGGAGTATATCCTATGGAATATTTGTTTACTTTCCAAAATTTTGAATAGGGCGAGAACGTAGATTTCCTCCTCCCTTTCTTGAAAACCGAATTTCTTTAATACCTCCCCTATTTTGTCAAGAGGAAACCTCTCCGTTCCCCACGGGGTCTCAATCCTAATCTCGTGGGGAGTTATGATTAGTGCTCTCGGGCTTTCGTAATACCAATCATATATGCATACCTCTTTCCCTTCTGGAAGAAGTTTTACTAACTCCTCTAACCTCATAACTTACACCTCCTTTCACATATTTCCTCCCCCGAAGGCGGGGGGAGGATAAAAGACCCCGCCACCCTAACGGGTGGCACCCTCTGGGGCGTTCGCTATAAGAGCCGTTGCGATCTCTTTGACTTTCTCTATCTTTTCTTGGGTAAATCGTATGGAAAGAAAGAGAAGTTCATCCTCCATCCTGTCCGCAGTGAGATTCACGACCCTTTTTCCTTTTTCTGTATCCAGACACACGTATATCTGCCTGTCAATCCGCACTCCGTAATCGTAGCTCCAATTTCCATAGAACTGGACGTTGGGAGTTTCCCCGTTTAGGATCATGGAGTAGAATCTGTATTTCTCTATTGCTTCCTCTATGTCCCGTGTTTGCGCTAATACAGTTTCTCCATTTTCGTTCCATTTGGTAATCATCCATAGCCAACCTCCTTCACCCCGTGTATGCCCGAGCTTGAGGCTCGGAGATACCCCGTAACTCTCTTCTGTATCAATGCGGGCTCTTTCCACGTGGTTGAGTAGCCATCCCTCTCTGATGACTTTTTTAATTACCCGTGGATCTCCTTCTCCGTAAATTGTGGCAAGCTTAAGAGGTCTTGGATTCTCTATTAGGTCGTAGCCGTTTAGGAAAATATCAACCTGTTCGTCTTCATCTCCATCTGCACTCCATATCCCTACAGAAACGGGGTCTCCGAGTTCCGAAAGAGTCTGTCCTACCCTCATAAACGCAAAGTATCCCCCATAGGCAGGAAGTTTCTCCTTTCCTAATTGGACAACAAACTTCTTCCCCTCTGGGCTTCTATATGCCCAGAGGCAAGACAAAACGACTGTTCCTTCCTTGATCCAAACCTCCCTCTTTCCTTGGGGAAGTCTCCCTTCGGTCTCCACATGGTCTCCCCAGACGTGGATGCCGTCTGGGTCTGGTGCCACTACGGACACCAACTCTCCTGAGGAGAAAATGGCAAGGGCATCAGCACCTTTTACGGCGCCGACAATATCCCTATGTCTTGTTCCATACTGAAGTACAATCCTCTTCCCCATGACACACCTCCTTTACAGGATTTCCCCACCGCCGAGGGCGAGCGGATGGGGTATTAATAGCCCCGTCCCCCAAAAAGGGGGACGCCCTCGGGGCGAAAAAGAATGAAGGAATCACGAAACCTCAAAGTAATACACAGTTACGGCTGAATGTAGCTCTTCAGCACTAAGTTCTTCACCAGGATTGAGTCGTCTGTTGGCAAGAACGATATATCCTCTGTCTCCTTTAGTAAGTGTTACAGGTGCACGATCAACTTGCACTTCTCTTCCTAATATCTGGGATAACAGCTGGGCAGCCCCTTCATGACCTACACCTTTGGGTTCCCCTTTGACCTCATCAATAGATACAACCTTAAAAGAAACACTTGCACCATCCCCCAACATCTTGGGGGAAAATGCAGTAAGAACCTTGTAACTCATGCCTCTCACCTCCTTTAGGAATTTTTCAAATCCCAACCCCCAGCAGGAGGCTGGGATTTAAAAACGAACCGTTCTTTTTGATTTGGGAGTTTTAGGATAGGAATGTCCCCCGCATATGGGGGACTCAGGCAACCTGAACGCTTGCAAGGCAGCCCCTCTTCATGAGCTGGACCACCTTCCTGGTGGCCCACTCGAGTGCCTTCTCCTCGGAGGAGAACTC
>JALTVH010000247.1 GCA_027049085.1 Aquificaceae bacterium
ACTCTGTCGCCTCCGCAGAAACGGGAACCAACGGTCCTGAAATTTATAAACACCCTCACATCATCCTTTTCAAACTCAATGTAATCGCCTTCGGGTTCCGAGTCAGAAATACGTGCAGAAAATCTCTTGGCTATAAGACAGCTGAACTTGAGCTTTAGGTCGATTAGCAGGTTCATTCCTTCCCGCCTTAGCCTTTCCAGCAATCCGCTGTCAATCAATAACTCCGCTTCCTTAAGAGCTTCCGATACAGCCATGACTCACCCCCTGAAAGATCATCATAATCTCACTTCGGTTAAAATTCTTTGCTATGAAAAAGAGGCTCATTTCTGCAAACTGGAAGATGCACAAAACCATCGGTGAAACGGAGGAGTTCCTGAGGATATTTCTCAAATCCGTCAGTCTTAAAGATGACAGGGAAGTTCTCATCTGCCCTCCCTTCACATCCCTCCAGACCGCTTCCCAGATCCTCAAAAACTCTGAAGTAAGGCTCGGCGCTCAGAACTGCCACTGGGAAAAGAAGGGCGCCTTCACAGGAGAGATCTCACCTGTGATGCTGAAGGACCTCGGATGTGATTACGTTATCATAGGCCACTCTGAAAGGAGGCACATCTTCGGGGAAGAGGACGAAGTAATTAACAGGAAGCTGATCTCTGCCCTTGAGGAAGGTCTGAGACCGATACTCTGTGTTGGGGAAAAGATTGAAGACAGGGAAGCGGGAATGACAGAGAAGGTTGTTGAGACCCAGCTCAGGCTTGGCCTTTCGCGCCTTGAGGATCACATTGACAGCATTGACATCGCATACGAGCCTGTCTGGGCAATAGGAACAGGCGTTCCCGCAACACCAGAAGATGCTGTTAATGTTCACAGATTCATTAACGAGGTTCTTGACAGGCTCAACCCTTCAAGGAAGAGGGAGACAAGAGTTTTATATGGAGGTAGCGTGAAGCCTGAAAATGCCGGTGAGTTCATGAAGCGCGAGGAGATTGAGGGCCTCTTGGTCGGGGGAGCCAGCTTAGACCCTGAATCCTTTGCCAAGATCGTAGAGTCCTTTTAGGATAATAAGACCAACGAAAACATAACCGATTAAGGCGTACTGGGGAGGTGCACCCGCCTTGTCTGCGATAACCTTGGGACTTATTATTACAAGCCAGCCGATGATCAGGCCAGCAAGTAGTATAAGGGCGCCTATCCCTGTTCTGCGGAACCTGAAGAGACCCCAGAGTGTCGGAACAGTAAGCATAAAGGGAAAGAAGGACATACCTGCCCTGAACATCAGTTCAGAAAAGTACCTGTTTGAATCAAAGCCAAGTTTTGAACCTTTAGCGTAAAGTGTTATCAGAGAAGATGATCTAACGTGCTCTATCTTCTCCGCAAAGAGCCCTATTTCATCCATTGAGATCTCCGTTCCCAGAGAAAACCTGTTGAGTTCCCTCACAAAGTAGCCTTCCACAAAGTTGTAGGCGGATCCCCAATTAACAAAAATAATGTGATCCTTCCACTTTCCACTCCTTCCCTCTACCACTTCAAGCACCTCATTTCCCGGACCTGTCCTAAGCAAGTATAAACCTGCAAAGACACCAGACCCGACCTCAAGATTGTCAACGTAAATGTAATAGGTGCTCTTTTCCGTCTTTTTCACAAACCAGAGTCTTTCCACTATCCTCCCGCCCTCAATTTCTCTCTTCTTGAACTTCTTTTCCATGTACCATACACCTTTAAAGAGAGATGGAATTAGCGATTCATTGAAAAGGACAAAAGCGCCAGAGAGCGAGAGGGAAAAAAGAACTATAAATAGGGAAAGGCGGAGGGGAGAAATAGAAAAGCTCTGGGAAGTGAGGTCAATCTTTTTAGAAAGAACCCGCCTGAACAGAACAATGACGGATATTCCAACAACGAGGGGAGAAAGAATATAGAAACCAAGGGGAAGGAGGTAAAGGAGGTATTTTAAGGCAAGGGAAATATCCTTAACCTTGAAGGCAAGAAGGAAGTCAGTGACGCTGTATATTACAATCAGTGCGCTTGCGGTAATGCTTACAAAGGCAAAGATCTTCAAAAAATTTATGAGCAGATAACGGTCAAGGACGTTCATTCAGTTATAATTTTAAAACTCAGGAGAGGTGGCCGAGGGGCCGAAGGCGGCCGCTTGCTAAGCGGCAGAGGGTTAAAAGCCCTCCGAGGGT
>JALTVH010000248.1 GCA_027049085.1 Aquificaceae bacterium
GTAACACTGCAAGGCTGGTAACAACTCCCGGAAGCTATGCCTACCTCAAGATAGCGGAAGGCTGTAACAGACAGTGCTCCTTCTGCGCAATACCTTCAATAAGGGGAAGGCACAGGTCAAGGGAGAATGGCGATCTCATTGATGAAGCAAAGTTCCTTGCGGATCAGGGCATTAAAGAACTCGTTGTGGTATCCCAGGACACAACATACTACGGCAGGGACCTTGGTAAGGGCTTTGGCCTCGTTGACCTTCTTGAGGAGCTTGATATTGTGGATGGGATAAGGTGGATCAGACTCCTATACCTTTATCCCACCGAGGTGAGTGACCGGCTGATAGACTTCATCTCTGATTCCGAAAAGGTTCTCCCTTACTTTGATATCCCCTTCCAGCATATCTCAGACAGAGTTCTCAAGAGCATGAGGAGAGGATACGATGGCCTTTTTGTCAGGAAGCTGATTGAAAAGATTAAAGGCAAAATACCCCAGGCGGTTTTGAGGTCAACCTTCATAGTGGGCTATCCTGAGGAAGGTGAAGAGGATTTTATTGAGCTCAGGCGGTTCATAGAGGAAGGGCACTTCCACTGGGCTGGATTCTTTGCCTATTCAAGGGAAGAGGGGACCCATGCTTTCAATTTAGGAAACCCTGTGCCAGAGGAAGCAAAAAAGGAAAGGCTAAACATACTCAGCGAGATTCAGGACAGAGTCACCGAGGGTCATAACAGAGACCTGACGGGCCAGCATGATGTTCTTGTAGATGGTCAGGAGGATGGAAAATTGATCGGGAGAGTCTGGCAGCAGGCGCCCGAAATTGACGGGGTGACAATTTTTGAGGATAGTGAGGGCTTAGAGGGCATTGAGTATGAATTTGTTAAGGCTGAGATCATAGACACTGTTGGCACCGACCTTGTCGCTCGCCTGCTTAAGGCTCGAGGATATTAGAATATTCTAATATAATTTAAAAGCAAGATACCATAAGAAAGTGGAAATCACTATCTCCCAAGGGCTGTGTTTAGATCCCTTCTTAGGAAAACCACCAAGGGAGGTACTTAGGATGAAAAAGAGAGTTTTGCTGGGTGCGGTCCTGATGGGTGCCGGGTTATCCTTTGCTACCAACGGTGTTAACCTTATCGGATTCACCGCCAAGTCCAGAGCAATGGGTGGTGTCAGCGTTGGTGTTCCAACCAACCCCGTTGAATCTATCATCAGAAACCCCGCAAACATGGGGAACATGGAAGGTGACTTCTTCACGGAATTTGGCGGAACACTGTTCTTGCCGACAGTAAGAGTAAAAATGGCCGGTGGTTCAATATCCGAAACCAGCAGGGCAAACCAGTTTCTGATTCCGGAGTTTGGAATTGTCAATAAGATCAACGACCAGCTGACCTTTGGTATAGGAGCTTACGGTGTATCGGGACTTGGCGTAGATTACAGGAATACACCCGTTAGAACGTTCACTTACTTCCAGCTAATGAAAATTGTCCCCTCTATTTCGTACAAGGTTAACGAAATGATTTCAATCGGTGCGGGCCTTCAGGGTGCTGTTGGAATGCTTGACATGGCTCAGGGAAATTCTCAGTCTCTCGGTTTCGGTGTAAACATTGGTGCAAGTCTTAACTTCGGTGATTTTATTTATGCAGGTCTGAGCTATCAGAGCCCTATATCAATGACCTATAAGAGGGTTCTTAATTCCAATCCATCACCGCCTGTACCAGGTGGTGACAATCTCAATGAGGACATGAAACTAACTCAGCCCCAGGAAGTTGCCCTCGGTATTGGTGCTAAACCCCTCAATCCTCTTACTGTCGGTCTTGACCTCAGATGGATAAACTGGGCTGGGGCACAGGGCTACAAGGACTTTAAGTGGAAGGACCAGTTTGTTGTTGCTGTTGGTATTGAATACTTGGCAACTAAAAACATTGCCCTCAGAATTGGATATAACTATGGACAGTCTCCTGTAAGAGGAGGAGACAATCTATGTGTGGATCCATCGGTATGCCCAAATAATATTCCAGACTTGGCTGCACCCTTTCCTGACTATGACGTTGCAGCAATGAATGCAATCGGATTCCCTGCAATAGCGGAGCAACATTTAACTCTTGGTGTGGGATTCAAGGCAGGCAAAAGGCTTGGAATTGATATTGCTTATGTAAGAGCCTTTGATAAAAGGATTAAAGTTA
>JALTVH010000249.1 GCA_027049085.1 Aquificaceae bacterium
CGGTGAACTTTACAGGATCCAGAGAACCCTTCACTACCACCTTTCCCTCAATACCAAGAAAGCTCCTTAAGGAGTTTAAAGCCCTCCTGTAGTCGCTCCTTGCCCTGATGAGGTTTGCCCTTGCGCCCTTGAGCTGAGCCCTTGCTCTGAGGAACTCAAACCTCGGCACTATGCCCTTTTCATACTTTTCCCTGACAAGCTCAAAGTAACCCTCCCAGTACCTCAGAGACTCTTCTCTGATCCTCAGGACTTCCCTCTGGAGGAGAACGCCCCAGTAGAGCTTTTTGACCTCTGCCTCAAGGGATCTCTTGACGTCCTCAATAATAGCCTTTTGCAGATCTCTGGTTCTTTTGGCTACCTTGAGGGCCATGAAAACGCTTCTGTCAAAGAGTGTCTGATTAAGATTGAAGTTGATAAAGTACTGGTTCTCGGGAACAAAAGCAGAAATGTAATTGGGATCCCACCTTGTGTAGGTGGCTGAAAGCCTGAGCGTGGGAAATATTCCAGCCCTTACCTCCTTTATCTGATCTTCAATCTTCTCAAGCTCAAGCTGAGACTTAACGCTCTCAATATGCCTTTCCAAGGCTGTGCGAATTGCCCTATCAAGAGTCAGCTCAACCTCTCCAGCCATTAGAACCAGAGGAAAAAGAATAATCAGAAGCCCGATCATTTCTCAGAAACCCTGGCGCCCTCGTACAGGAACATAAATCCTTCAACGATCACCTTTGTCCCATCCCTGATCTTTCCCCTGACCAGAACCTCACCTTCTCTGTGGGCTACAACCTCCACAGGAACCTTTACCGCCCTTGAGTCCCTGACAGCCCACACAAAGCTCTGCCTCTGGGAGAGCTGGACGGCCTGCTCGGGAAGAGACACAGCCCTTACCTTTTTGTATCTGAAGCTGACCTCACCGTAAGTTCCCGGACTCACATCGCCTCTGATCCTCGCCTTCACTGTGAAGAGGCGGGAAGGATCTGCCGAGGGCGATATGTAAAAAACCTTTCCCTTCAGGACCCTGCCGTTAACTTCAACCTTTACCTCCGATCCTTCCCTTATCCTTGACCTCACCTCCTGGGGAATCCTGAAAACGAACCTCAAATCTTCAGTGTCGGTGATCTCAAATACCTTTACCTGAGGTGTAACGTAGTCGCCGACGCTGACCAGCCTCCTTTCAATCTTTCCCGATATATCGCTCCTGACAGTTGTTCTCTCAAGATCCAGCTTTGCCCTCTCAAGGGCAGATCTGAGAGACTGCACCCTCGCAAGAGCTACCTCGTACCTCGTTTTAGCGTTCTCAAACTCCTCCTTTCCGATCAGGTCCTTCTCGTAGAGATCCTTCCGCCTTTCGTATATCCTCCGCAGGTTCTCAAGGTCTTCCTCTGCCTGTCTGAGATTTGAGCTGATCTCTTCAACAGCAAGCCTGTAAGTTTCATCCTCTATCTTGAGGAGGGGATCGCCTTTGCTGACCCTGTCACCCTCCTCAATAAAGATCTTTACAACCCTTCCGCTGACCTCTGGCCTCACCGCAACACGAAGTCCGCTTTCAACATATCCAACGGTTCTGTACTCAATAAAAACGTTCTGTTCCTCTGCCGTGACTGTTTTTACATTAAAAACACGCTCCGAAGGAGCGTCCTTTATGACCTCCTTCTCCTTCTCTGTACAAGATGAAAGGATTAAGGCTGAAAATACTATGAGAAGGGCAACTGACTGACGAGTCATAAGCATATTATAATCTCTCTATGTATCGCTTTTTTATCAACCGCCCTGTTACAACCTTCATGCTGATGATAACCTTCGTTGTCCTCGGTATCTACTCCTACCGAAACATTCCCATTGACAGATTTCCCGACGTTGACTTTCCCGTTGTGACCATCTCAACGGTTTACAGCGGGGCGAATCCCTATGTGGTTGATACAACGGTGACCAGAGAGATTGAGGAGGACCTCGCAACGATCAGCGGGATAGATGCGATCGTTTCCTCAAGCTACACGGGACTCTCAAGAGTTACCGTGATCTTTGACCTGGAAAAGGACATTGACGTCGCGGCGCAGGAAGTGAGGGACGCGGTTCAGAGGGCTTACAGGCGTTTTCCCGAGGGCGTTGACCCCCCTGTTGTAAGGAAGCTCAATACCTCCCTTGCACCCATAATGGCTGTC
>JALTVH010000250.1 GCA_027049085.1 Aquificaceae bacterium
ACAAGGTCATGGACATTGAGTTTAAAAAGCTCCTCCGGGCTATAGTTAAAAAACTTTATCGCAACCTCATTGGCGTAAACTATTGTTTCCCTGTATATGATCACGCCTATGGAAGGCGCCTTATCCACAGCGTTAAAAAACTCGTAATACTGCCTCTGAAAGGACAGGTCTTCCCAGACGCCAACAACTTCAAGAATATCTCCCTTAACTTCAAGCACAGATACTGAATCATGGACATAGACGTAGTCGCCGTCCTTTTTTCTAAACCTGTAGGAGCGGGTCAACCAGTCCCTCCCTTCCTTAAGCCCTCTACACTCAACTATCGCCTTTTCTCTGTCTTCATCGTGGAGGTTGTTGATCCACCAGTCCGGATCCCCTTTGATCTCCTCGGGATCCCAACCAGTCATCTCCTTGATCCAAGAATTAACAAACTCAATTTCCTCAAGTTTTATCTTCCCTTCCGTTAACCTCGCCTTTGCCCTGTAGACCACAGCAGGGAGACGAGAAAGGAGGTCAGAATATTCCATGATGTATTAAAATATCGTCTTGTAGGAAAGCATATTGAGATGATGGGGTGGGCTACCTCCTTTTTGGTACTTTTCCTCATCGCTCAATCATTTGGTGCCCACTATCTTGAAAGAGGTGAGATCTTAAGGTCCTTTGAGAACTTCCTTGAAGGTAAATCAACAGAAAACGACCTCTATCTTATTAAAAGTATTGCTGATGAAATCAAAGTTGATGTTCCTCCATATATGAAATATTATTCAAAGGGCATTCTCCTTGAAAAAAAGGGTGAAAGAGAAGAAGCAATTAAAAGCTATCTTAAATCAATTGAATTGAATCCATCCTACAATCCCTCTTACTTTCGATTCAATTACCTGATCCGAAAAGTCAAAAACCCTGACCCCTACAGAGAAAAGATAAGGGAAATTCTCCTCAAGAGGTTTCAAAATACACCTCCCGTGATAATTGAAAATGCTGAAGATAAATACCTCTTTCTTGTTGAAAAAATGTCCCAGTATCTGTTTATTTACAAAGGGAAAAAACTTGTTGAAATCCACCCCGTAACAACAGGAATGGACTGGGAAGATAAATGGAGGGAAGGTGATAGGAGAACTCCGGAGGGCATCTATTACTTCACCGAATTCATTCCGCCTCACCGCCTTGCCAAAATGTACGGTGGCATAGCTGTTGTCATGAACTACCCCAATCCTGTTGACCGCCTTTTACGCAAAGGAGGTAGCGGGATATGGCTCCACGGGAGCGATACAAGTAACAGAAACAAGATCCCCTTCAGCACAAGGGGCTGTGTTGTCGGTGAAAACAGAAGCCTGAAAGAGATAGTTAAAAAGATAAAGATCCACAACACCCTAATTTCTGTGTACAAATACATTCCAGAAACTGAACCAGACTCAGAGGTAATGAACTTTCTCAAAAGCTGGGAGGAGAGCTGGGAAAGCAAAGATGTTCAGAGATTTCTGAGCCACTATTCACAAAAATTCAGGTGGAAGAGAGGAGGCTTCAAGGAATGGAAGGATTACAAGAAAAGGGTCATCAGTCAGAAAAGGAAGATTGAGGTAACAGTAAGCGACCTTACAGTGGTTGGATTCTGGAAGGAAGATAGAAAAACGCCTGAATATTACGTTGCCGAATTTCAACAGACATACAGGTCAGATTCCTACTCCGACAAGGGTTTAAAGAGGCTTTACATCTGGAAGGAGGGAGATAAACTTAAGATTATTAGTGAAGAATTCATTAAGGGAGGGAAGTAAATGAAAGGCCTTCTTCCCCTTCTGCTTGCAGTGAGCGTAACCTTTGGAATGTGTCCCGGTACCCTGAACGTTAGCCTCGATATGCACTCAGAGACGGTAGAGGAAAGAGGAGCAAATTACAGAAGGGCAGATGTTCTGATCTTTATCCCTGTTCAGGTAGATAATAAGGGAGAGGTAAGAGCCTTTTCTGGCTTAAGAAAAAAAATAGAAACTTTAGAGACAGATGGATCTTACAGGATCAACCTTAGCCTATACAACATAACCCTGAAAACAATTGACAACGCGTACCTTGTCCAGCCTCTTCCCGATGGTACGCGCTTTGATGAAAACATAAGAGCCTTCAAGATCCTTTCCCTGAACCCGAAAATTGAAGAACCGGTCAA
>JALTVH010000251.1 GCA_027049085.1 Aquificaceae bacterium
GTTGCCTATGCCATTCTTATGGACAGAGGAGAAAAGATAGCCCTCGGAGATCCCTCCTATCCCTGTTACAGGAATTTTTCCCACCTCCTTAATATAGAACCTCACTTTGTCCCTCTATCGCCATCAAATGGTTATCAGATCCTGCCAGAGAGCCTTGAAGGGACTGAGGTAAAGGCAGTCCATATATCATCGCCTTCAAATCCAACAGGAAGCCTCTACGAGCCTGAAAATCTAAAAAACCTTGCAAACTGGTGCAGTGAGAGGGGAGTGGCTCTCATTTCTGATGAGATCTACCACGGGCTTGTTTATGAAGGAAGGCAGGTTACTGCCCTTGAATTCAGCGACGAAGCAGTAGTAATTAACGGTTTTTCCAAGTTTTTCTGTATGCCCGGATTCAGAATCGGCTGGGTAATCCTTCCCAAGGAGCTGATAAGAGATGCGGAAAAGGTCATCCAGAACGTTTTTATATCTGCGCCAACTCTCAGTCAGTACTCAGCCCTTTATGCCTTTGATTACGATTACCTTGAGAAGGTCAGAGAAACCTTTAACGAGCGCAGAAGGGTTCTTTTTGAAGGTTTAAAGGACGTTTTTGATTTTCCTGTTACACCGCAGGGAGCCTTTTACCTGTGGGCTGACGTCAGCAGATACACCGATGATTCCTATACCTTTGCCCTTAAACTCCTCAGGGAAGCAAGGGTTGCCGTAACGCCCGGCATTGACTTTGGAAAGAACCATACAGAGAAGTTTATACGCCTTGCCTACACCCGGGATATTGATCAGCTTGAAGAAGCGGTGGAGAGGATCCGCAAGTTTTTAAAGCTCTGAGAGCCAGTTTCTGAATTCCTCTGCCATAGAGGGGTGGTTGTATTTGAGTGCCTGCTGTATTCCCTTTTCTAAGGCCTCTTTTGCCTTCTCAGGCAGGCCGAGATTGATGTATATACTCGCCAAGAGCCTGTAGCCTGCACCTTCATCCTCCTGAAGCTCAAGGTATCTCTGGAGGTGGCTCAGTGCCTCCTGATAATTCCCTTTTTTGTAAAACTGCTGGGCAAGGGAGTAGTGAGCCATCGGGTTGTCCGGGTCTTTTTCAAGGAGATTTTTGAAGTATTCTATAAGGTCCACCTTCAGGCCTCCAGTAGCTTTCTTACAGTGCTGACACCAAGAACCTTCTCAAGAACAGACTTAAGCTCATCAGTCCTCGCCCTCTTGTGGTATGCTTTCACCCTTTCAAATTTCATCCTCTTCCCGCTAACATTTTCCATCACCTCAGCCAGGTCTCTCCATGATCCCTCTCTTATAATTGCCCGGGTAAAAACTCCCATCAGAAATCTCAGCCTGAGCATCCTGAATCTCCTGAGCCTATCCTCGTCCTCTACCGGTATTTCACTCGTTCTTATGATCAATTCCTCTGCAAAGATTCCCCTTCCCTTTCCGATTAATTCCTGTCCAGAACTATCTGCGTAGATCTTTGTCCCTGAGACCCCGCAGGAAGGAGACCTGCTTTTGAGCAAGGCACCGTCCAAGGGACCGAGGTTTTTCATAACTAAGTCCGCAAGGGAACGGAGCTCCTCTGTGAAGAACCTTCCTGTGTCTTTTTGATAGGCAAAGACTTCTGAGCTTTCCTTATAGAGGATTATCTTTGGTCTCGGAGTTCCGAGTCCAAGTTCCATTTCGGGGCACACCTTAACTACGTCCACAATTTTTGAAAGCCTGAGGGCGAATTCATCGGTTGCCGAGTCCCCGTCGTACCTGACCCTGTCGCCGAGTAGACAGGCACTGAAAAGCACTCTTGGTCTTGGAAGATCAGGCATCCTTTAAAGATCTCAAAACTATCTCCTTCAGAGCATCTATAAAGAGCGGGTGGTTCCTCAGGGTCGGGATCCTTTTGAAGTCCTCAATTCCCGACTCCTCTGCGATCTTCCTGTAGAGGATGTCTATTTCGTACAGTGTTTCCGAGTGCTCGCAGACAAAGGAGACAGGTATGACAGCAAGCTTCCTTACACCTTTCCTCGCAAGGTCTTCAATTAGCCTGTCCGTCATTGGCTCAAGCCATTTTATGGGACCAACCTTGCTCTGGTACCCGAGGCTGTAATCAATGGATGGGAAGTTTTTCATGATGAGCTCAACGGTTTTCTCTGTCTGCC
>JALTVH010000252.1 GCA_027049085.1 Aquificaceae bacterium
ACTTTTCCTCCTCTTCTCCCTCAATATGTATGTCCTCCGCAGATAACCTTTCCTGAAGCTCCCTTGCAAATTCATCGGGCGGTACAACCACAAGCTCAACATCCTTTCCCGTCCTGAACCTGATCTCCTCCACCTGAAGGTAGTCGTAGTTCTCCGGCACCATCAGTCGGATTAGGCCGTTCTCCTCCTCTAAGGGTATGAGCCTGTAGTCCCTGAGGATGTTCATCCCTTTAAATATATCGTAAAATTGAGCCTATGAGGAAAGCCCTCATACTTCTCTCAGGGGGTATGGATTCCGCAACACTCCTCTGGCTTGCAAAAAGGGATTTTGAGAAGGTCTTTGCAATCTCCTTTGACTACGGACAGAGGCACAAAGTGGAGCTCAAATACGCCAGAGAGCTTGCTGAGATCGCAGGGGTTGAGGACCACATTGTTGTTGAGGTTCCTCACTACAGGAGCATCAAAGGGAGCGCCCTCATTGACGAGAAGGTTGAGGTGCCTTCAGAGGATTATCCCGAGGACGAACCACCGATAACCACTGTACCGATGAGGAATTTAAACTTCCTCGCCATAGCAGGTGCCTTTGCGGATGCCCTTGAGATTGAACACATAGGGATCGGCGTTCACGCCCTTGACACTCCTTATCCCGACTGCAGACCGGAGTTCATAACCTCAGCGGAGTCTGCCATCAATGCAGGTTCAGTCCTCACGGCTAAGAAAAAGGTAAGGATTCACGTATGGGCGCCCTTCCTTGGAATGACCAAAAGGGATATAGCAATGCTGGGTAAGGAACTTGGAGTACCCTACGACAAAACCTATTCCTGCTACAGAGGAACAGAACCCCCCTGCGGTGAGTGCCCCACCTGCAGACAGAGAGAAGAAGCGCTGGAGGCAATAAGAAGTGCCTAACCTCTCCTTTGAGCTTTTCGGAATAAGGTTCAAGAATCCCGTATGGGTCGCCAGTGGGACCTTTGGGTACGGTCTTGAGGCAAGGGAGATATATGATGTTTCCAGACTTGGAGCTGTGGTTACCAAGGGTCTTTCCCTCAGACCGAGAGGAGGAAACGAGCCACCGCGAATTGTTGAGACGCCCTGCGGGATGCTCAATTCCATAGGTCTTCAAAATCCCGGCGTTGAAAAGTTCATGCTTGAGATCTATCCAGAAATTGAGAAGATAGATACCTACTTTATAGCCAACATTTTTGGGGAGACCGAAGAAGAATACGTTGAGGTCTGCCTCACCCTTGAGTCTGCAAAGAAGATCGTTGCCTACGAGCTCAATGTTTCCTGTCCGAACGTTAAAAAAGGAGGGATTGCTTTTGGTCATGATCCCGTTGCCCTCGGATCTCTTGTGGAGAGCATAAAGAAGTGTATCAAGAAGCCCCTTCTTGTTAAGCTCTCACCCAACGTAACCGACGTAACGGAGTTTGCAAAGGTATGTGTGGAGAGCGGTGCGGATGGCCTTGTGCTTATCAACACCCTTGTGGGAATGGTAATAGACATTGAGAGGGAACGTCCTGACCTTTCTACAAAGACAGGGGGTCTCTCAGGTCCTGCCATCCTTCCCATCGCGGTGAGGATGATATGGGAGACCTTTGAGAAGCTCGGAAACAGAGTTCCTATAATAGGCGTTGGGGGGATCACCACCGAGAGGGACGCCCTCCAGCACATTTACGCCGGTGCGAGCGCAGTGCAGGTTGGAACCGCGAACTTTTACGACCCTCTTTCACCCCTCAAGGTTATTGAAGGGATTGAGAAGTTTATGGAGTCCAAAGGAATTAAAAACTTCACCGATCTTGTAGGAAGAGCCCACAGGCTCGACGTAAAGGCGTAAATTTAAAGGTGGAGGTGACGGATGAGGAAGCTTGTAATCGGCGGTTTCGCTTTAATTCTATTCCTGACTGTTCCTTCCCTCTCTGATGACCTTAAAAAGAAGTGCTACCACTACCATTATGACGACCACGGACATGTAGTGGTTATTGAGGTCTTTCACGACCTTCATCATCCCCACATCATAAAAGGGATCCAGCACATCTTCCTCGGAGCGGTTCTTGACCACAACCGCTGGGGACACCATGCTGGTCACTACGTGAATTTCCATCCCACTCATAGAATTC
>JALTVH010000253.1 GCA_027049085.1 Aquificaceae bacterium
CGTCAATGTCAACGTTCCTGTTGACCGGACCGGGATGCATGAAGAAGTCCTTGATCTTTTTGTGTCTCTCCCGAGTCAGTCCGAACTGAAGGAAGTAAGACCTCTCTGAAGATATAAGGTTTTTCCTCTGGCGTTCCTTCTGAATCCTGAGCCATATTGCGGAATCTGCCCACTCAAGGCCCTCCTCCACCTCATCAAAGACCTTCTCCACCTCAAAGACGTGGATGTCCCTCGGAACAAGTGTCCTGGGACCGCAGACACCGAGCCTTGCACCGAACATCCTCAGGAGGGGCGCGGTTGAGCGAAAGACTCTGCTGAAGGAGATGTCCCCCACAAAGAGGATCCTTTTCCCTTCAAGACTCTCATAGTGCTCAAGAAGTGTGAAAAGGTCAATCAGTCCCTGTGTTGGGTGCTGATGAGAGCCGTCTCCTGCATTTATTAGGGACAGGTCCACTTCTTTCAGGGTTTGCTCATAGGGAAAGAAGGTGAAGGGAACGCGGAAAACAACAGCTACAAAACCAAGAGCCTGAAAGGTTTTAAGTGTATCGGGAAAGCTCTCACCCTTAACCATAGAGCTTGATGGCTGGTTAACCGTATAGGTCTCCATTCCCAGTAACCTTCCCGCCTTCTCAAAAGAAATCCTCGTTCTTGTTGAGGGCTCAAAAAATAGCAGGGCAAGGTCTCCGCCTATCCTGTGGGTCTTGCCAGCTTTAAACTCCTTTGCCATATTTATTATTCCCATGACCTCATCACGGGAAAGGTCGCGAACGGAGATGAGGCTTCTCATCGCGGGTTCTCCCTATTTTAGTTTACTTGACTTCTGTCATAACTGGGAGATGTGGATTGCTGATATTAATAACTGTAAAATGAATTGGCATGAGGAGGTGATGATATGAGCTTTGAATACAGTGAAAAGGTCCTTGACCATTTTCTGAACCCAAGGAACGTTGGTGTTCTTGAAAATGCAAATGGTGTGGGGCAGTGCGGTAACCCCGCCTGCGGGGATGCCATGCTCTTTACCATAAAGGTAAACCCTGAAAACGATGTAATAGAGGACGTAAGGTTCAAGACCTTCGGGTGCGGTTCTGCAATCGCTGTGAGCTCTCAGCTTACAGAGATGATCAAGGGCAAGGACATAAACTACGCCCTGAACCTCACCTACAAGGAAATATTTGATGAGCTTGGAGGTCTTCCTCCCCAGAAGATCCACTGCACGAACCTGGGTCTTGAAACCCTTCACGTGGCGATCAAGGATTACCTCCTGAAGCAGGGCAGGGAAGAAGAAGCAATGAAGATCCCCGACTGCTACGAGGAGGAAGAAGAGGAAGAATCAAGCGAGTTTGAGTTCCTTTCAAGCACCTGAAAAAGCAGGCGGGGGATGGCTGATGTCAGGGCTGTCGCACTCCTAAGTGGAGGGCTCGATAGCACCTTAGCTGTCCGCCTCCTGATCGATCAGGGAATTGAGGTAAAAGCTCTTCACTTTTACACAGGATTCTGCATAACCGAGACCAAGAGGAGGCTCGGTCAGGTCAGGAGCGACGGACAGCAGTATGTTAATCCTGCGTTGAAGGCGGCAGCCCAGCTCCGTGTTCCCATAGAAATAGTTGATATATCCGAAGAGTACTTCAACATCGTCCTCAACCCAAAGTACGGCTACGGAAAGAACGTCAATCCCTGCATAGACTGCAGGATCTTCATGCTCAGAAAGGCAAAGGAGATCATGGAAAGGGAGGGATACCATTTTGTTGTGACTGGTGAGGTCCTTGGTCAGAGACCCATGAGCCAGACCTTACCGAGGCTAAGACTGATAGAAAAAGAGGCTGGCCTTGAAGGGCTTATATTACGACCCCTCTCCGCAAAACTTCTTAAGCCAACGATCCCTGAAGAAAAAGGCTGGGTTGATAGAGAGAAGCTTCTGGGAATAAGAGGAAGGAGCAGAAAAGTTCAGTTAGAGCTGGCTAAAAAATACAGCCTTGAGTACGAACAGCCCGCTGGCGGGTGCTGTTACCTCACTGACGAAAACTACGCCTTCAGGTTCCTTGAAGCCTTTGACAGGGAAGGGACGATCTCCAGGGATGACCTTCTTCTCTTTGCTGTGGGAAGACACTTCAGGCTCCCTTCAGGCACCAAGGTTATAGTCGCAAGGAACGAGGGAGAGGTCAACTTCCTTAAAGGCTTTGCAGGGAGGTACTCCCACGCCTACAGGATGGACAGGCCCGGCACCTTTGTCCTCATAAAGGGCAGTCCTGCTGAGGATGAACTCAGAACCATAGCGGATATCATAGCCAGATACTCAAAAAAGGAACAATCTCAAATATACATGAAGGTTAGTGGAAGAGAGCTGATATTAGAGGGCAAGCCAATTGATGATGAGACTCTTGAAAGGATGAGAGTTGCAAAGGAAGGAGCAAAGGCATGAAGGCGGAAGACATCAAACCCGACGTTGTTCACGATGTTACGGGAACCTACTGTCCCGTGCCAATAAGTGAGTGCGCTGGACAGATCAGGGAGATGGAAATAGGACAGATCCTTGAGCTGATTGCTGACGACCCGGGTGTAGTTGAGGACATCCCAGCATGGTGCAGGTCAACGGGTCAGGAATTTCTCGGGATGTATGAAGAAGAAGGAGAGTATCATTTATTTGTCAAAAAGGTAAAGGAGCTGAAATGACAGCACTCAAGATTACCGACGATATCCTCCTCGTAGACCTCTTCATGTTGCTTCCTGAAGCAAGGGAAGTCCTGAAGGATTATGGTTATAAAAAGATCCAGGAGCTTGACATTGAGGATGTGGTCTCTGATAAGCTGTCCCTCAGAGGTTTCTTGAAGCTCATGGAAGCTTCCGAAGAGGACTCGATTAAGATAATCAAGCAAATTCAGGATCTTTATAATAGAAAGCTGGAGGAGTCGTGATGACCGGAAAAGAGTTTGATGAGGTTGAAAGGGTCCTTGAAAAGATCCGTCCTGCTCTCAAGGACCATCAGGGTAGCCTCAGGATCGTCAATATTGAAGACGGCATCGTTTACCTCCAGTTTGAAGGAGGTTGCTCAGACTGCCCTGTTGTTGACGTCTCCCTCAAAAACGTGGTGGATATCGCCATCAAAGGAAACATAGGCTGGGTCAAAAAGGTTGAGATCCTACCTGGAAAGATCAACCTTGCATGAACATCACGGGTGATACGTCCCTATATGGGATAATAGGTTACCCTATCGGTCACTCCCTCTCGCCTGTATTTCAAAATAAGGCCTTTGAGTTTATCGGTTTAAACGCTGTCTACGTTCCCTTTGAAATCAAACACACCGACCTTGCAACCGCCCTTGAAGGACTGAAACTTTCAGGTGTCAAAGGCTTAAATGTGACCGTTCCCTTCAAGGAAGAAGTCATAACCCTCGCTGACAAGATTAGCGATGAAGCTTATGAGATAGGGGCAGGAAACACGCTAAAGTTTACGGATAATGGGACGGAACTCTATAACACCGACTGGATGGGCTTTCTTAAAATGGCAGAGGAACTCACAGAACTTGAGGGCAGGAACGTTCTCGTGCTCGGGGCTGGCGGTGCATCAAGGGCTGTTCTTTACGCACTTAAAAGGTCCGGCGCCAACATCTTGCTGTGGAACAGGACCCTTGAACGGGCTGAAAGGCTTGCGGAGGTATTCTGCGCCAAAGTTGTAAAGAGCCCAGAAGAGGGGGTAAAGTCCTCAACGATTATAGTAAACACCACAAGCGTGGGGCTAAAGGAAGATGACCCTCCCCTTTTTGATTACTCAACCATAGAGGCTTACCACACAGTTATCGACATAATCTACTGGGACACACCTTTAATAAACACAGCACGGAAAAAGGGTGCGAAAACAATCAACGGTCTAAACATGCTCGTCTATCAAGGTGCTGAAAGTTTCAGGATATGGACTGGGTGCGAGCCACCCGTTAAAGTAATGAAGAAGGCCCTTGAGGATTACCTCTACTCAAAGGTTTGACCAGAGCTCATCAGAAAACTTAACGGCAGACTTCTTTACCGCCTTGATTATAAGCCTTTCCTTTGAGGGAAGCTTGTCAGTGCGCCTGACTCCCTTTGAGCACTGCTTGGCTCTGGCATCACCCCTGTAAACCCCTGCAAAGACGAGCTCTCCTTTTTCCGTATCTGCCATCTTTACCGAAATCTCCACTTCCGCGCTTCTTGTGACGCAGAACTCATCCCTCCTTGTAACAGAACCTTCTCTAAAATCTACCCTTCTTGGCTCAAGGACTATAACGGTGTTTACCTCAGATTCTTCTCCTATCCCCTTTATTGTCTGAGGGTCAAAGGAATCTATCTTCTGTACCTCTTTACGAACAAGGAGAACCAGGTCAACCTTTTCACCGCCGAAGGCGGTCTTTATAGCTCTTGAAACAGGCTGTTTTGTAAGTGCATTTTCGTACTCTCTGACCGCGAGCTTCTGGTAGGCTTCCTCAACCTGCGGATTGGGTAGCAGGACTATCTTGGTTCTGATAGTATTGGAACCGACGATCTTTGAGATGGGGACACGGGCGGTCTGGGCACAGGAAAGGATGACCAAAGATATGAGAACCAAAGAAATGAACCTTTTCATGCTAAGGGTTATTTTATCAGGCATATAATTTAAGAGATGGGGGAAATCTTTGCCGCCGGTGTTAACTTCAAGACAGCACCTGTTGAAATAAGAGAAAAGCTCGCATGCAAGTCGAAAGAGATACCTCCTCTTCTTGAAAAGATCAAGACGGGATCAGGTGTTGAAGAGCTGTGTATTTTGTCAACCTGCAACAGGGTGGAAATTTACGCTTTCGCTCACAGTGAAGAAACCATAGAGGTTGCACTCCGCCTGTTTTTCCTGGAAAAGAAACTTACCCCTTCAAGTAAATATCTCTTCCACCACAGGGGTGACCACGCGGTATATCACGTGTTCAAGGTTGCGTCAAGCCTTGATTCAATGGTGGTGGGTGAACCCCAGATCACAGCCCAGTTCAAGGAATCCTTTGAGCTTGCAAGGAAGGCTGGAACGACAGGAAAGATCCTCAATAGACTGTATGAGAAGGCACTTAGAGCTTCAAAGAGGGTAAGAACAGAAACCGGCATAAGCAGAAATGCTGTTTCGGTGAGCTACGCTGCGGTGGAGCTGGCAAAGAAGATCTTTGGGGAGCTGAGCAGGGCAAGGGTTCTTCTTATTGGCGCAGGTGAAATGGGCGAGCTTGCCGCTAACTACCTGAAGAAGCTGGGCTGTCAGATCTTCATTACCAACAGGACTTATGAGAGAGCTCTGAGGCTCTCTCAGGATCTTGGCGGGAGTGCTCTGAGGTTTGAACAGCTTGAGGACTACCTTGAGAACATGGATATTGTTATAGTTTCAACGGGCGCAAGCGCCTTTGTCCTGACCCATGAAATGGTAAGGAAAGCCATGGAAAGGCGCGGTTACGAGCCCATGTTTATAATTGACATCTCGGTGCCAAGAAATGTGGAACCTGCCGCTGGTAAAGTGGATGAGGTCTTTCTTTACGATATTGATGACCTTAAAGAGGTTGTTGAAAGCAATATGAAGGATAGATTAAAAGAGGCAAAAAGGGGGGAGATAATCCTGTGGGACGAGGTCAGCAAATTCATGAGGTGGCTTGACAATCTGAAGATAGAGCCATACATACTCAGACTGAAAGAGAATGTCAGAAACCTTGAAAGGGAAAATCCGGTCATCAGGAGGCTCGTCTTCAGAGCTCTAAGGGAAATGAAGATGAATCCTGAGTCCGCACCTATAATATTTAGGATATTCGGCGAGGAGGTAAAGGATGTCAACGGAAGAAAAAACATACCCTATGTCTATCACAGAGCTGATGGAGCTTGAAGAGGAACACGCAATAAGAGCTTACATACTTATAAAGGCAGACCCGCGGGAAATACCTTCAATAATGCTTGCTCTATCAACCTTTGAAGGAGTTAAAACCGCAGACGTGGTGACCGGTCCCTACGACATAATCGTCTTTGTTGAGGTTGCCAATCAGGACGAGCTCGGAAGGCTTGTGATAAATAAAATCCATTCCCTTGAGGGTGTGCGGGAAGCCCTGACCTGTGTGGTGGTGAGAATATGAGCTACCCAAAGGTAATTGAGGAAAAGGACAGGATAATTGTAATTTACTCCGATGAACCTATCCACTCTCAGGAGGAAGACGACGGAATACTCCTCTTTTACTCAAAAAAGGGAGATATCGTGAAGATAATTATTCCAAAGGATGAAGAGCACAATCTCATATACCTCTGAAGTCCTCAGAATTGAGGGCGGTGCCAGGCTCTCGGGGAGGGTAAGAGTTTCAGGCTCCAAAAACGCAACCCTTCCCATAATCTTCGCAACGATCCTCACTACCCAGCACTGCAAAATCAAGGATGCGCCCGACCTCCTTGACGTAGAAAACGCCCTGGAACTTTTAAGGATTCTGGGTGCTGAATATCAAAAAGAAGGGAATGAAATCCTGATAGACCCTTCGGGTGTCATAAAAACAAGCACACCAGAAGACATTGTCCGCAAGATGAGGGCCTCTATCCTCTCAATGGGACCCCTTCTCGGGCGGTTCAGGAAGGCAAGAGTTTCCCTCCCAGGTGGATGTTCAATTGGGGCGAGGCCCATTGACCAGCACCTTAAGTTCTTTGAGAAAGCAGGAGCAAGGGTTAGCGTCAGAGGTGGCTTTGTCAACCTTGAGGTGAATACAAAAAAACCCGTTGAGTTCACCTTTGACCTCATAACGGTAACTGGAACGGAGAACGCTCTTCTGTACCTCGCTTCAGTTGAAGGACAGAGCACTCTAAAAAACGTTGCCCTTGAACCGGAGGTAATGGATCTCGTCCATGTTCTCAAGAAGATGGGTGCGGAAATAACCCTTGAGGGGAGGGAATTAAAGATAAGGGGAGCTGAGGATCTTTCAGGCTTCAACCACAGGGTGATACCCGATCGGATCGAAGCAGGAACTTTTCTGGTGGCTGGATCCCTTTCGGGTTACGAGATCGTTATAGAAAACGTTGTATCAGCCCATTTAAAAAGCGTAATAGAAATGCTAACTCAGCATGGAACGCATGTTTCTGAGGAAGGTATGGACTCACTCAGGGTGACCCACAACGGTAGCAGAAAGCCTCTACATATTGAGACCTCCGAGTATCCGGGTTTCCCCACGGACATGCAGGCGCAGTTCTGTACCATGCTCTCTGTTACACCAGGAACTTCAACCGTTGTGGAGAACATCTTTGAAAATAGGTTTCAGCACATAAGTGAACTAAATAGAATGGGAGCAAACATAACTATCAAGGGAAGGAAGGCTTTCATCAGAGGTGTTGATCAGCTCTGGGGAGCTACGGTTAACTCAACAGACCTGCGTGCCTCAGCAAGCCTTGTTCTGGCTGGGCTTATTGCAAGGGGAACAACTGTCGTTAGAGATATCTATCACCTTGATAGGGGCTACGATAAGCTTGAAGAAAAGTTAAAGAAGCTGGGAGCCGTTATAGAAAGGCTCCCGGAAGGTCAGGAAATCTGAACCTTCGCCTCTTTAGAAACCTTGACTTTAGGTATCCTCAGCTCAAGAACACCGTCCTTGTAATGGGCTTTTGCCTTGTCGGGTTTAACATCAGTGGGAAGGGGAATGACCCTTTCAATCCTTCCGTAGAACCTCTCAACCCTGTGGACATCCTCGGTCTTGTCTTCCCTTTCCTCTTTGCGTTCAGCCCTCAGGTGAATCGCATTGTCCTTGATGGTGACATCAATGTCTTCCTTCTTGATTCCGGGAAGCTCGGCCTTCAGGACGATCTCCGAATCTGTCTCATAAAGGTCAACGGGCGGTGCATAGATCTTATCCCCGTCCCCAGCGGGAAGGAAATCTTCAAGGAGCCTATCAAACTCCTTCCTGATCCTTTCAAGCTCTGCAAATGGGCTCCACACTGCTAGTCCTCTCCTCATCTCACTCACCTCCTTAACATAGGTTTCTATATATTATTTTAGTCAGTTATTAGCAGATTGTCAAGATCAACATGCTGTGGGCTCCGTAAATTGTTAACATAATCTAAGCAAAGCAAATGGATCTCTGTATATAGAGTCACTTGACCTTGCTACCTGAACCTCAGGAAAGGTCGCTCAGGTCAACCCCCACAGCACCCCTTGAGAGCATTTCTTCGATTGCTTTGTCGCTATCACCCGGGCCAACGTCAACTCCCTTGACGGCATCAAGGAGAAGAATCGCACCAAATCCTTCGTTGATAGCTCCTATAACCGTGTTCTTAACACAGTAATCCGTTGCGACCCCACCGACAAAGACCCTTTTGATTCCCCTTTCCTTGAGGAGGTCAGCAAGGACAGTCCCCTGGAACCCTGAGTAGGCATCAAAGTCCCTGGAAGTGCCTTTTGAAATGATGAACTTATTATCAGAAGGGATCTTAAGGTCCGGATGGAACATCGCACCTTCGGTATCCTGAACACAGTGAGGAGGCCAGATGCCACCGTAACCCTTAAAGGAAATGTGATCCTTGGGATGCCAGTCCCTCGTAAAAAACACAGGAAGCCCTCTTTTCTCAAAGAGTGCGATGTATTCGTTCAACGGACCAACCACCAGGTCACCTTCCGGCACAGGAAGTGCACCACCAGGCATGAAGTCCCTCTGGACGTCCACAACAATAAGAGCGTCTGTATCCGTAATCCTCACTTTCATCGGTGAACCTCCCTTCATATTTATATAATCCTGACGGGTATCTCCTTCCAGATGTATATCTCATCAACAGTCACCCTGCATAGAAAGGCATAAACCGGCAGACCAAGTTTTACAAACTCAGCTACATTTTTGCCAAAGAGAGGATCAACCTCGCGGTTTGGAGAAAAGCACTGCGCATCCTCCCGCTGGATCACAAAAACAAGGGACGGGGAGTAAACATATCTCAGCCTTATGAGCTCCTCAACATGCCTTGAGCCTCTGACCGTTGGGGCATCAGGAAAAAGGGCAACCCCTTCCCTGACAAGGTTTACAGATTTTGTTTCCACAAGAATCTGTCGGTTAATCAGCATATCAAAGCGAGAACCACCTATGGTGAACTCAAACCTGACCTCTTTGGGAATCCAGGGGTACCTGCTCTTTTCCAGATACTCGCTTAAAAGCTTAGGGGGGAGATGGGAATCAACACAAACCAGCCCATCCCCGTGCCTGACAAGGAGAAGCTCATAGGCATGCTTTCCACCGCTTTTTTCTCTGACAAAAACTTCCCTTCCATCGACCAGAAGCTCTTTCAGCCTGCCTGTGTTTCTCAGAAGGGCTGTGGTTTTGGTGGAACCAAGCTGAATTTCACACACGAATCTGTTAAGTCTTGATAGGAACCTTGCCTTAATAAGAGGCGGAAAACGCATTAAAACTTCTTAATCTCTATCCCGTACTTCTTGATGCGGTAATCAAGCTGTCTGAGTGTGTAGCCGAGGATCTTTGCCGCCCTTGATTTAACATAGCCTGTTTTTTCCAGAGCCTCAATTATCTTCTCAACCTCCGTTTCTCTTATCTTTTCAGGAAGGCTTACAAAGTTCTCCCCCGAAGTCCTTCTTCTGAAGGCAAGGATGTGAGGTGGAAGGTCCGTTGCTTTAACAACTCTGTCGTTCATTACTACAAGACGCTCAATGGTGTTTTCCAGCTCTCTTATATTGCCGGGCCAGTCATACTCTATAAGCACTTCCATTGCATCAGGTGAGATCCTGAGGTTCTTTCCGTACTTCCTGTTGTAAATATCAAGGAAGTGCTCAACCAGGAGGGGAATGTCGTCCTTTCGCTCCCTAAGGGGCGGGATATGTATGGGAATCACGCTCAGCCGGTAATAAAGGTCTTCCCTAAACTTTCCCTGTGTGACAAGCTCATAGAGATCCCTGTTGGTTGCCGCGATTATCCTAACATCAACCCTGACGACCTTCTCACTACCAAGCGGTTCAATTTCCCTGTCCTGCAGAACCCTGAGGATTTTTGCCTGAAGGGAGAGAGGCATGTCACCAATCTCGTCAAGGAAGATCGTTCCCCCCTGGGCAAGCTCAAACTTACCTTTCTTTGAGCTGTGAGCACCTGTAAAGGCACCCTTCTCATAACCAAAGAGCTCCGCCTCAAGAAGGGTTTCCGGGATCGC
>JALTVH010000254.1 GCA_027049085.1 Aquificaceae bacterium
TTATGAGACCTTCGGGAACGGAGCCGCTGATAAGGGTTTATGCTGAGGCGCCCACTCAAAAAGATCTTGAGAGGGTCATTGAGGGGGGCAAAGGAATCCTCGGTGTATAATTTTTGATTCCAGAAGATCGGAGGTGGTGTCTTGGCAAATGTTGTTGTTACCCCAATGACCTTTGAGCCTGTTTACTCACAGCAGGCGGAGATAGTTGAGCGAAAAGGTACAGGCCACCCTGACACTATCTGTGACTCCCTTGCAGAAGAGCTGTCTGTTGAGTTATCAAAGCTCTATATTGAGGAATTTAATGCTATCATGCACCACAACGTTGATAAAGCCCTTTTGGTGGGAGGTGTTGCAAATCCCCGCTTCGGCGGAGGTGAGGTCATTTCACCTATAGAGATTTATCTTGTGGGAAGGGCCCTCAGCGAAAAGGATGGGAAGCCCCTGCCTGTTGAGGAGCTCGCTATAGAAGTTACAAGGACATGGATCAAGAGGAACCTCAGAAACCTTGACCCTGACAGGCACCTGATTATCCATCCGCGTATCAAGCCGGGGAGTAGGGACCTTGTTGAGCTCTTCCTGAGGTTCCAGAGCAGGGGAGAGGTTCCCCTTGCCAACGACACCTCCTTTGGCGTTGGCTATGCACCTCTTGATGCCCTTGAAAAGGTCGTTTACGAAACGGAAAGGCTCCTCAACTCCAAAGAGTTCAAGACTGAGCACCCAGAAGTCGGTGAGGACATAAAGGTCATGGGGGTCAGGATCGGTGACAGGATAAGGATAACGATAGCCTGTGCCTTTGTGGACAGGTTTCTCAACTCTGTTGATGAGTATCTTCACAAAAAGGAAGAGATAAAGAGGAGGGTTGAGGAGCTGACCGGTCAGCTCTATAGCGGACCCTACGAAGTTTTTATAAACACAGCAGACAATCCAGAGGAAGGTGTCGTTTACATAACTGTGACGGGGACCTCTGCGGAACAGGGGGACGACGGTCAGGTGGGAAGGGGCAACAGAGTCAACGGCCTCATAACACCCTACAGGCCCATGAGCCTTGAGGCTGCGGCAGGAAAGAACCCCGTTTCTCACATCGGCAAGATATACAACGTGGTTGCTGGTAAGATTGCCGATAGAGTCGTAAGGGAGGTTGAGGAGGTGGAAGAAGCTTACTGCTACATAGTGTCTCAGATCGGAAAACCCATTAATGAGCCTCAGGTCTGCGATGTGAAGGTTAGGACCAAGATGGACATCAGGGGAATTGAGGAAAGGGTAAGGGAGATAGCCCAGCAAGAGATGGAGGAGATGCCCCGGACCTGGGAGAGATTTCTCAACAGAGAGTTTTCTGTTGCATGAAATGGATGCGCCTCATCTTGCGGTTATAGTCCCTTGCTACAACGAGGAGGAGGCTCTCCCCCACACCGCGACTAAGCTCATTGAGGTTCTGAAGGACCTGATAAGCGAAAACCTCGTGAGAGGGGACAGCTACCTGCTTTTTGTGGATGACGGTTCAACTGACTCAACCTGGGAGTTTCTCAGGTCTTTAAAGAAGAGGGAAGGAGAAAGGATAAGGGCGATAAAGCTGTCTCGTAACTTCGGCCACCAGAGCGCGCTTCTCTGCGGTCTGCTTGAGGCGGAATACGACATTGCGGTAACCATTGATGCGGACCTTCAGGATCCCCCAGAGGTTATAGTTGAGATGGTAAGGAAATTCCACGAGGGATACAGAGTAGTTTATGGCGTGAGGAAGGACAGAAGTGTGGACTCGCCTCTCAAAAGGTTCTCAGCAGAAGCCTTCTACTGGCTCATGGAGAAGCTCGGCACAAGGGTGATAAGGAACCACGCAGACTATCGCCTTATCTCAAAAGAAGTGACCGATGTACTCAGAAAGATGGAAGAGGTTAACCTTTTCCTAAGGGGAATGATCCCTTACACTGGCTTTCCCTGGACGGTTGTTGAGTACGAAAGAAAGAGGCGTGTTGCAGGGGAGACCAAGTATCCCCTCAGAAAGATGATCTCCTTTGCCTGGGAAGGGATAACCTCCTTCAGCACCGTTCCCCTCAGAATCATTACTGTGACCGGCTTTGTGATCTTCATAATCTCACTCATTATGACCATCTGGGCTGTTGCGGTTAAACTCAGTGGTAAGAGCATCGCTGGATGGCTCTCTGTGGTTCTGCCAATGTATATCCTCGGTGGACTCAACCTTTTCTTTCTGGGGATACTCGGCGAATACATAGGCAAGATCTACATGGAGACCAAGAAAAGACCGCGGTACATTGTGGAGGAAAGAATTTGAAGACTCTTTACCTCCTCTTGCTGATTTCGGTTTTTACCGCAAGTTTTGGTCAGGTCTTCTTCAAAATGTCCGGGGCGAGGCTCACAAGCCCTCTCCTTTATCTTGGATTCATCCTCTACGGCTTTTCTGCCTTCCTGTGGATTTACGCCCTGAAATACCTTCCTCTGAGCAGGGTTTACCCCTTTACCTTTCTCACCTTTGCCCTCGTTCTGGTGCTCTCTTACCTTATCTTTGGCGAGAGGCTTTCCCCCATCAACTTTGTGGGAATTGCCCTGATCGTTGTTGGTGTTTATCTGACGGTCCTTCAGTAGCGGGTGGGAACTTCCTCCTCTATGTGGCCCTTAAAGCCTCTTAGTTTGTAAATCCTGAGCCTTCTAATTACTTTTGATTTGTATCGATAATCAAAAACGCCCTCATACACGACCTCCTCAAAGGCCTCTCGGACCCTTGGGTCAAGCCCTCCGTAGGTTACAAAGATCGCATTCTTTCCCTTCTCCCTGGGAAGGTTTTCCTTCCACAGATCATAATCATTCATTCGCCTTCCCAGATTGATGGAGTATGTGAAGGGTTTGCCTTTCACATAAAAGGCGAGTTCAGCGCTTAGCTGATAAACGGGTGTGATAATAAAGTCCTTTTCAGGATTAAAAATTTCGGATACCCTTTTACCGAGGTCTTCCCATCCAACCACCCTCTTTTTCATATCAAGTTCTGGTGAAAGGAGGGGAAGATAAAGGGGAAAAAGAGTAATGAGTCCCAAGATAAAGCTTGCAATCAGAGCTCTGGTGCCCATGAACTTAACGGCTAAGATTATCCCCGCCATATAGGGAAAGGCGCTCCAGTTGGCGTAAACCCTCGTTTTAAAGGAAAGAAGAAGGAAGAAAACGAAAACTGGGAGGACCGCCAGCGTCAGGTAAAGGTCCTTTTTTTTCTTCTCTTTTAGGGCTCTGTAAAAGCCCAAAAGCATAAAAAAGAAGGGAATGACTGACAGGATCGCTATCTGGCCGAGGATAAATTCGGGCAGGTACCTCAGGGTAAGAAAGGGTCCATCCCCCTCTTTCTTTCCCGCCAGAAAGAACAGGTGTTTGAAACCTACAAAGTCGTTGAGGGCGTTCCATAAGAGCACGGGAAGAAAGGCAAGGAACATTATTCCCACAAAGATCCAGAAGAAGCGCTCCCTCAGGAGGCGGGGTTTGTAAAGAACAAGACCTGGGATAAGAAAAACAGCAGTGTACTTGCTCAGAAGCGCAAGGGCTGAAGAGATGCCACCGAGGATCCAGAGCTTTAGGCTCTGAACGGTTAGGGCCCTGTAAAGGATCCAGAGACTCAGGGAGTAAAAGAATATGAAAGGTGCATCAATAGTCATTAGAACTGCGTTAAGAGAGGGTCCTGCAAGGAAGTGGGGAAGAAGGGAGGCTGTAAGAGCCCTTGTCTCGGAAAGGCCCAGATCCTTTGAGAACCTGTAAATGATGAGGCTTGAAAGAAAGGCAAATATGGGCGGGAAAAACCTCACGCCTATCTCAGTGTCACCGAGGAAGGAGGTAGAAAGGAGTATCAGATAGCCCACGAGGGGAGGCTTTGAGTAGTAACTGATGTCGGGCCTCCTTGAGTACTCCCAGTAGAGTGCTTCATCGGGTGCGAGGTCTATGGGGTAGTAGAGTATGTAGAAATAGCGCAGTGCAAGGAACATAAAATTGACACTTAGGAGTATGGTGAGGGTCCTGTTCATCGGAAGATTATATGTTATATTTTTGTATCGCTTTACGGAGGCGAGCTGTGGAAGGATACGGCGCCATCCTCATCTTTGCGCTGATAGCGGTCGGGGTCGGCCTTGCGATGGCTTTTATGAACGAGATGCTCGGACCCCGAAAGAAAGACCCCATGGAGGACTACCCCTACGAATGCGGCGTTCCCCTATATGACAGCGAGGCGCGGGGCACCTTCAAGCAGGGCTACTACCTCCTCGGACTCCTACTCATACTCTTTGACATTGAGGCGGCATACCTTTTTCCATGGGCTGTGGTTTTCAGAGAGATCGGACTCTACGGACTAATTGAGGCTGTTCTCTTTATATTTATATTAGCCCTTGGCTTTGTTTACGCCTGGGCGAAGGGCGCCATCAGATGGCAGGTTTAAGGAGGTAACTATCATGGGTGCAATAAATTCAAACGGCTTTGTTGTGACAAGGGTTGATGAGCTCCTGCGCTGGGGCAGGAGAAACGCCCTCTGGCCCGTAACAATAGGTCTTGCCTGCTGTGCTATTGAGATGATGCACACAGCAGCCTCGCGCTTTGACCTTGACAGACTCGGCGTCATCTTCCGTGCATCGCCCCGTCAGGCTGACGTCCTGATAGTGGCAGGAACGGTGGTAAACAAGGTCGCACCGATGCTAAAGCTCATCTGGGACCAGATGCCCGATCCCAAATGGTGCATATCAATGGGCGGTTGCGCATCCGCAGGGGGACCTTTCCCAACCTACTCAACCCTCCAGGGCGTTGACAGGATCATCCCCGTTGACGTCTACGTTCCCGGCTGTCCGCCTACCCCCCAGGGGCTAATTTACGGCATCCTCCAGCTCCAGCGAAAGATCAAGGAGAAGGGCGTAACCAAGTATGACAGAGATTTTGCGGAGTTCAGAAAGGACGTTGAGAGAGAGGGACTGCTCGTTCCCAAAGAGGTAACCGTCTGAGGAGTGCTGAATGCCCTGGATAGCTAAAACCACAGTTGACAGAATAACCTCTGAGTTTAAAGACTCTGTAAGGACCGCCTTCGGCGGTGATTCTGTTTCTATAGAAGTTACCGACGGAAACCTCAAGAAGGTCCTCAAACACCTCAAGGAAAAGGAGAGGTTTATCCACTTTGTAGACATGACTGTTATTGACTTTCCCGAGGACCCCCAGAGGTTCCAGGGAGTTTATGTTCTCTTCAATCCCGACACCAGCGAGAGAGTTATAGTCAAGGGCTGGGCAAAGAATGGCAAGCTCCCCACGGTCTCAGACCTCTGGAAGGGTGCCAGGTGGGCGGAGAGGGAAGCCTACGATATGTTCGGCGTTGATTTTGAGGGACATGAGAACCTCAGAAGGATGTTCATGTGGGAGGGCTACGATCACTTCCCTCTCAGAAAGGATTTCCCGATAGAGGGGATCCCGGAGCAGGAACTCCCTTCTCTTACAGAAGTTCTCCACGGCAGGACCGACCCCCCTTCCCACGATTATGAGGTCCTTCACACAAAGGTTCCCACCCTTGAGGACCTTGAAAGAACCGAGAAAGCCCGCCTTAAGAAAAAAGCCCAGCTCGTTCTCAACTGGGGACCCCTCCATCCGGGAACCCACGGGACGATCTGGTTTCTCTTTGACCTTGAGGGAGAGTTCGTCTCCCAGTGCGATGTGATCCTCGGTCAGCTCCACAGGGGAATGGAGAAGATAGCTGAGAACGTCTACTACTTCCAGTTTCTGCCCTACACCGACCGCATGGACTACATCTCTGCCATCTGCAACGAGCTCTCTTATGTGACCGCTGTTGAGAAGCTCCTCAAGATAGAGGTTCCCGAAAAGGCTCAGTACATAAGGACCATGTTTGCCGAGCTCCAGAGGATAAACTCCCACCTTCTGTGGCTCGGTACCGGTGCCCTTGACCTGGGTGCCCTCACGGTCTTCCTTTATGCCTTCAGGGAAAGGGAAAAGATAATGGACATAATTGAGGGCAACGCTGGATACAGGCTAACTTCCGCCTTCCTGAGGATCGGCGGTGTTCATTACGACCTTGCCCAGGGAACCCTTGATGTGGTTGAAAAGTTCATTAAGGACTTTCCCTCAAGGCTCAAAGAGTACCACATGCTCCTGACAAGAAACAGGATATGGCTCAGAAGAACAAAAGACGTTGGTGTTATAACCCGCGAGCAGGTTCACGACTACGGGCTTTCCGGTCCCGTGGCAAGGGGTTCAGGCGTTGCCTACGACCTGAGGAAGATAGAGCCCTACGCCGCCTATTCTGAGGTGGATTTTGATATACCCGTCGGTGAGGTCGGTGACGTCTATGACAGGTATCTTGTGCGGATGGAGGAAATGGTCCAGAGTGTCCGCATAATTGAGCAGTGTTTGAAAAAGCTCAGAACAATGCCTGCTGATGCTCCCTACATCAACAAGGACCATCCAGCGGTAATACCTCCCAAGGAAGACGTTTTCATGAGCCTTGAGGATATGGTTCAGTCCTTCCGGATAGTCGTTCACGGTGAAAATGCCCCTCCCGGAGAGGTCTATTCTTCAGCGGAGAACCCAAGGGGAGAACTCGGTTTTTATATCTTTTCCAAGGGCGGGAGCAAACCTTACAGGCTCAGGATAAGGTCGGGTGCTCTTTACAACCTTTCCATCTTCCCCAAACTCATTGAGGGAAGGACGATCGCCGATGCCATAGCACTCCTTGGAAGCCTCGATCCCGTTGTGGGGGAGACAGACCGATGAGCGTAAAAGAAAAGGTTTTTACTTACGAGGATATTGACCGCATCCCTGAGGGATGCGAGGTAATAAAGGGGAGGTTGAGGGAATTGGCACCAACTGGTGGAGAACACGGATTTTATGAGGCTGAGATAGGTTATGAATTGAGGAAGAGGAAGCCAAAGGGCTACGTTCTTGTAGGTGAGGTGGGGCTTGTAATCTCAAGAAACCCCCTCACGGTGAGGTGTGCTGACATAGTTTTCCTCTCAAAGGAAAAGGTGAAGGAACTCCCTAAGGGACTGATAGAAGTGCCCCCAGACCTTGTTGTTGAGATCGTCTCGCCCTCCAATACCTATGAGGAGATTGAGGAAAAGATTGCGGATTACATGGGCTTTGGAGTTTGGAGGATCCTGATAGTTGAGCCAGCAATAAGGAAGGTAACCTTAATTAATGAGGAGAGAAAGATCGCTATCCTCGGCTTTGATCAAGAGGTTGAGATTCTCCCGGGTATCAGGCTGAAAATGGCAGAGCTTGGAGGCGGTGAATGAGCGAGCTGGCGGTTTCTGTTGTCATTGCGCTGGTGAAGATAGCGGTGGTTCTTGGTGTCTTCATGGGAATCGGTGCCTATCTGACGTGGTTTGAAAGGAAGCTCGCAGGACACATTCAGGCAAGGCTGGGACCTACCGTAGTAGGACCCTTCGGGCTCTTCCAGCCCCTTGCGGACGGCCTAAAGCTCCTTACCAAAGAGCCTCTCATTCCGAGGGGTGCGGACGTTCCCGTTTACTACCTTGCGATAATCCTTGCCCTTGCACCGGCCCTTCTGCTCTTTTCCGTGATCCCTTTCGGTCCTGAGTTTACCCTCTTTGGCTACGAGATAAAGCCCATAATTGCTGACGTTAACATTGCTCTTCTCGTAGTCTTTGCCATGGGTTCCCTTGCTGTTTACGGAACGATCTTCTCGGGCTGGGCATCAAACTCCAAGTACGCCTTCATAGGTTCCCTCAGAAAGGCGGCGGTTATCATCGCCTACGAGGTGGTTCTTGGCTTTGCTGTTCTCGGTGTGGTTCTCCTTGCAGGGACGCTCAGCACAGTGGGAATCGTTGAGGCTCAGATTGAGAGAGGTGTCTGGTTTGTCTTTTACCAGCCTGTTGCCTTCATCCTCTACCTCTTCTGCATGCTTGCAGAGTCGGGAAGGGTTCCCTTTGACATTCAGGAGGCTGAGGCGGAGCTGGTCACGGGCTACAACGTAGAGTACGGCGGGATGAAGTTCGGGATCTTCCCCCTTGCGGAATGGTATCTCAACGTTATGGCTCTCTCTGCCATAGCGGTGGTTCTGTTCTTCGGCGGATGGTCGGGACCAAATATCCTCGGACCTCTCTCCCCTTACTTCTGGTTCGTCGTCAAGATGTTCGGGCTGGTGTTCTTCGTCCTGTGGCTCCACTGGACCCTCCCGAGGTTCCAGGCAAAGGACGTCACAGAGATAGCCTGGAAGATTATGCTCCCCCTTGCCCTTGCCAATATAATTGTTACCGCGGTTGTTGTTTATGTAAGAGGAGGATAGGTCATGGCTATAAAGAGACTCAGCAGGAAGGATTACCTCAACATCCTTGAGGCGATCTTTTTCATAGATTTTCTCAAAGGGCTTTCGGTTACTCTCAGGAACCTTCTTAGAAAGCCCATAACTACTGAATACCCTCAGGAAAAGCTGACACCGCCCAAGAGGTTCAGAGGAGCCCACGGCCACTTTGTCTGGGACGGTACAGAGCCCGATTCCCTCAAGGCTATAGAGAAGTTCATGAGCTATGAAAAGGGAAAGAGCAGGTGCGTTGCCTGCTACATGTGCCAGACCGCCTGTCCGATGCCCACTCTCTTCAGGATAGAGGCTGTTCAGATGCCCGATGGTTCCAAAAAGGTCACCCGCTTTGATATGAACCTCCTTAACTGCCTCTTCTGCGGGCTGTGTGTTGATGCATGCCCGGTGGGATGTCTCACGATGACTGACCTGTTTGAACTTGCGGGCTACTCAAGGAGGGATGAGGTTCTCAGGATGGACAGGCTTGAGGAGTTTGCCATTGACTTTAAAAAGCGCAGAGGCGACGAGCCCGACAGGATCTGGCCCGTTGATGAGGAAAGGCAAAAACTCTGGGGGAAGATAGAGTGGAGTGGATGATCTTCGGTTTTCTGGGGCTGTGGCTCCTTGTTTCTGTTCTGGGATCCATACTTGTCAAAAACCCCGTTCACTCCATTCTCTTTTTCCTCTCCGCGGTTCTTGCAACCGCAGGTCTGTTTTTATCCCTCAGGGCTGAGCTCCTTGCAGGTCTCCAGATAATCATCTACGCGGTAGCCATTGTGGTCTTCTACGTTCTTGTTATAACAACGATCCCCTGGGAGAAGGTCAAGCGTTTTGAAGGTGTTTACAAAAAGGAACTTGCCTTTGGTCTGCCCCTTGTTCTGGCTATCTTTGGTCTCATCGCATACGCCCTTTACAAAGGATCCCTCCACCAGCCCGCCGTTGTTAAGGCTGACAGCGTAAGGGATCTCGGTAAGAACCTCTTTACCTCCTACCTCTTTCCCTTTGAGGTCGCTTCCGTTATACTTTTAGTCGCCATGATAGGCGCCATTCTCCTCGGGAGGAAGGAAGAGTGACCATAGAGAAGGCATATATGCTTTTAGGGATCCTCGTCTTTCTCTTGGGACTCCTCGGTGTGATGATACGGAAGAACCTCATAACGGTTCTGGTAAGCACCGAGATAATGCTCAACGGCGTCAACCTTGTGCTGGTTGCTGTTGATACTTACCTCGGGAGGGTGGACGGTCAGATCTTTGCCCTCTTTGTGCTGACGGTTGCTGCAGCAGAGGTGGCTGTCGGACTCGGCCTTGTGGTCTCAATCTTTCGTCTGAAAGGTTACGAAGGATCTTCGGAGCTTGTTCACCTGAGGGATTAAAAGATGGAAGGAATCCTCATACTCCTGATGCCACTTTTTGCCTTCATGATAACCGCCCTCGGCGGTCGCAGGTTGGGGGACCTTGCAAGCGGTGTGATTACGACCCTCGGTGGATTCTTCTCCTTTGTGTTCGCCCTCTACACCATGTTCAGGGCAATAAAGGATCCCTTCACAGTCAAGGTTTACAACTTCCTTCCCCTCAAGGAGGGTGGTGTTTCCATAGGCTTTTACTTTGATGCCCTTTCCACCACTATGGCTGTGGTGGTCACTGGCGTTGCGACGGTGATCTTCCTCTATTCCATCGGCTACATGCACAACGAGTTTGGCAAATGGACCCACAAGTTCTACACCTATCTATCCCTTTTTCTCTTTTCCATGCTTTTAATAGTCCTTTCTGACAATCTCATAGGGATCTTTGCAGGGTGGGAAGGCGTAGGCCTCGCCTCCT
>JALTVH010000255.1 GCA_027049085.1 Aquificaceae bacterium
GTTCGCGTCTGGTATCTCTCCTGACTCACAGGGGCGAGGCCATTGCAGAGGGCTCTGCCCTACTTGGTGCCGCGATTTCCTACCTCGTTCTTGAGGAGTTTAATCTGACTGGCACCAATGAAAAGATAAGGTTCCTCAACACCCTAAAGGGTTTTATGAACCAGCATCAATACAGAAAGACCTTAGATACAGTCCAGGATCTTATCCTTGAATCTGCAGACCTTGATATGGCCATAAGGAATCTTGGCAATGGCTCTTATGTTTTTGAAGCTCTCCCTCTTTCCCTTTTTATATTCCTTTCGAATGTTGAGACGCCCCTGGAGGCTCTGTGGTGGGCTGTAAACTCTTACGGAGAGTTCGGTGGGGATACGGACTCAATCGGGTATATAGTCGGTGCGCTTATCGGAGCCTGCTGGGGACTCGATCCCTTTCCGCCCCACCTTGTTGAAAATCTTGAAAATTCGGCTTATTATAAAGAACTCGCTAAAAAACTTTATGATATTACAGAAAACATGATAATAAGGAGGTAAAAAGAATGCCCTACAAACTTCAGGAGAGCTTCTTGAACACGGCGAGGAAAAGGAGGGTAAAGGTTTCAATTTATCTCGTCAACGGGGTAAGGCTCCAGGGAAAGGTCAGATCCTTTGATATGTTTACCATCTTGCTGGAGGACGGCAGGCAGCAGACCCTCGTATACAAACACGCAATAACAACCGTTATTCCCCATGAGAGACTTGAAATAGAGTTTGAAGAGGCGGGGGTGCCGGGACAGGGTTAGAACATCCCCGGCGGTTTCCCTTTGGAAACTACAAGTCTATCTACCGGATTTCCGCCCTTGAGGTGCTGGTCTACAATCTCCTGAACATCATCGGCCTTAACGTTGCCGTACCAGATACCTTCGGGATATACCACGATCGTTGGACCCATCATGCAGGGTCCAAGACAGCCCGTGGGTGTTACCGCCGTTGACATGAAGAGCTCAGGATCTTCCTGGAGTTTCTCCATGAAGACCTGATAAATGTCCCTTGCTCCCTTTTCAGCACAGGAACCCTGTGGATGACCGGGAGGACGCTGGTTGACGCATATAAAGACGTGCCTGAATCCCATCCTTCTACCTCCGGAAAATCTTCAAAACATTCTACCAACGGTTAAGGATGCAAACCTATGAGTTTTGTCAATCACTTGAGCACCCTGCCCGTCATTCGGTGAAAGATTATAAGGTCAAGCTCTGCAAGGGTGCACCCCATCATTCCCCCCAGTTTCCTGAGCACCTCCTCTGCCTGAAGATATCTTTTAGAGGTGAGCGTTCTGTAATCCTCAATTAAACCTTCTCTTACGAGGAAACGCCAAAGATGCCTGTCAATTATCGCTACGTCCTCAAAGCCTATATTCCTCAGAAAATGGGATGCTTCCTTGTAACCTAAACCGTAAACCTTTAGATCTGACCTATCGTTGGCTAACCTTTCCCTGACCTCAGGACCTGTCAGCCCCTTTCCTATGAGCTTCTCAATTTTGTGGAAATCCTCCCGTGCAAGGACTATTCTCTGGGCTCTTTGAGCAGGAAATCTGTGTCCAAAATCCCTCAGAATACTTTCAAGCTCGCCTCTCTTTTTTGTTCTGAAACCCTCTCTTCCTACAAAACCCTGAATGTAGATGCCTCTGTCAACAGGAAAATTGGCAGTTAGTAGACAGAACGCAAGCTCTGAAAAAAGGTCTGCTTCAAACCTCAGATCCAAAAAGGGATGAAAGTCAAAGGTCGTTTCACCTTCAGTACCAAGCTTTTTGAACTCTCTCAAACGGGCATTGATAAATGGGTTAATTTCCCCTTTTGTCCTGAGAAGGTCCTTAACAATCCTCTTCAACTCAAAACACCGCTTGTGGAATGAAGGAACCTCTCTATTCTGTGAAGATCATCAAGGAGTTCCTCTTCCTTTTCCTTCACAACATTAACATGACCGAGCTTCCGCCTCGGCTTGGGTTCCTTTCCATACCAGTAAACCTTAGCACCCTGAATAGAAAGGATCTCACCAAGCGGGAGAGAATCAAAGGGTGTTCCCAGTATGTTGACCATCCCTGAGAATCCCAACGGGTCTGTCATTCCAAGGGGAAGAGAAGAAAGGGCTCTCACGAGGTTCTCAAACTGAGAGGTAATCGCACCGTCGAGGGTGTAATGGCCTGTGTTGTGGGGTCTTGGTGCTATTTCATTGACAAGGAGTCTGCCCTCCTCTGTCAGAAAGAATTCAACCGTCAGAAGACCTGTTATTGAAAGCTCATGGGCTATCTTCTCAGCCACGGCAAGGGCTGTTTTAAGACCTTCAAAGGAGGTGAGAACCCGGTTCCTGATGAGTATCCCATCTCTGTGGAGGTTCTCTGTCGCTGGGTAGGCCCTTATTTCTCCCTCTCTGCTCCTCACAACAATGACAGACAGTTCCATTGCAAAATCAATTAGCCTTTCAACAACGTAGACCTCATTCCTCTGTACTGAATTACACAGAAAACCAAGGTCCTCTTCATCCTTCACAAGAAACTGCCCCTTTCCGTCATAGCCAAGCCTGTCCGCCTTGACAACAACAGGAAGACCAAAGTTTTTAACCTCCCTTTCAAGGTCTCCACCGTTGCATATTACATAGTCTGGGATAGCTATTCCAAGTTCAGATAGAAAGACTTTCTCTTCACTCCGCTTCCACTTGATCTCAATTGCCCTGGGGGGTGTTGCAAGTCTATCAAAACATTTTTCAATTACTCCCTCTTCTATGTGTTCAAACTCCCATGTGATAACATCACAATGGTCCCTGAACTCTCTTACCTGTTCCGGATGGAACCACATATCGGCTATCCTTGAGGCAGGAGCACGAGGGTTTGGGTCAAGGACACAGAAGTTAAAACTGAGCTTCCTCCCCTCTAAAATGGTCATCCACCCGAGCTGACCCCCGCCGAGGATACCAATGTTCATAAATCAGTCCTCCAGAGTCATTTTTAAAACTTTTTCTTTCAACTTTTCCCGATAACTTTCAAGCTTCTTTGCGTACTCGGGGTACTTGAGGGCGAGGATTCTAACCGCTAAGAGCCCAGCATTGATGGAATTACCTATGGCAACGGTCGCCACCGGTATTCCTGCGGGCATCTGAACGATGGAGTACAGGGAATCAAGACCTGAAAGGTGCTTTGAGGGAACTGGGACGCCAATTACCGGAAGGGTAGTAAGAGAGGCAACCATCCCTGGAAGGTGTGCGGATCCCCCTGCTCCCGCAATGATGACCTCAATCCCTCTATCACGGGCAGTGGTTGCATACTTGTACATTATTTCCGGCGTCCTGTGGGCTGAAACCACTCTCTTCTCATGAGGCACTCCGAATTCTTTGAGAACCTCCACAGCCCCCATCATGTGTTCCCAGTCAGACTGGCTCCCCATTATCACGCCAACGAGGGGCTTTTCCATAACAAAATTATATTTCAATGAAATTTGAAAAATTTAAGGACAGGCTGAAAGATATAGAAAAGCTTAATGAAGGCTGGCGAGGTGTGATATACACTGCTTTTTTTGACAATCAGAAAGTATCTGTTAAAGTTGCTAAAGATGCGGACAAGCTTGATGCGCTCAAGAAGGAGATAAATATACTCCTAAAACTGAAGGGACGGGAAGGTTTTCCACAGATAATTTTTTTCGGCGAGGACTTTTTTGTTTACCAATTCATAGAAGGATTTCCCTTCAGGACAATTGGAAAAGACAGGAATAGGAAAACAGAGGCATTGAGGAAAGTTCTGACACTTGCCTACAAGCTTGATACTCTCGGAATTGACCACGGTGAGCTTACCAGGATTGATAAGAACGTTATAGTCAACGAACAAGGTGAAGTTTTCCTCCTTGATTTTGACAGAGGGACAGACAAAGGAAAGAAGAGGAACGTCCCCCAGCTCATACAGGTACTGAGGAGAGAGGGTCTTCTGAGCCATGAGGAGGCTGTTCACTTTGGTAAGGAGTACAGGAAAAACAGCGAAGCTGTCTTTAGAGCCTTAAGGGATAAAATTATTTAAGAGTGAATTTTGAAAAGGACGTCCCGCTTGATGGCTTTACAAGTATTGGGATAGGTGGGAAAGCAGACTTTTTCCTCAGAGCAAGGGATAAGGAGGATCTTAAAAAAGGAATTGAGTTTTCTCGCGCTCAAGACAGGTCCCTATTCATCTTAGGTGGAGGTTCCAACACCATATTTGGCGATGTGAAGGGTATCGTCATCAAAATGGAAGAGTTCTTTCCCTTGAAGGTGCTCAATGACGGTCATGAGCTAAGGATAAAGGTGAGCGGTGGGACGCCCCTCAAAGAAGTCATAGGTTTTGCTGTAAGAGAGAACCTTGATCGCATCTTCAGGCTTGCCGGTTTTCCCGCAACAGTGGGCGGTGCAGTAGCAATGAATGCCGGTGCCTTTGACGTTGAGATCTCTGAGTTTATTGAAGAAGTGGAGTTTCTTGACTGGGAAGGCAAGATACAAAGGGTTAATAAAAAAGAAATCGCCTTTGGTTACAGGGCTTCGCCCTTCCCTCAGATGGGTGTTGTAACAGAAGTGGTGCTCAGATTAAGGAGGTCGGAAAACCCGGTGAAGGAAGAGTTTGCCATAATCAGGGACAGGAGAAAGAGGTCACAGCCCATAAATAAGAAAACTTCTGGCTCAACCTTCAAAAATCCTTCGGGTGAAAAGGCTGGCCGCCTCCTTGATTCCGCAGGATTGAAGGGCTACCGGGTGGGGAACGTCTCCTTTTCAGATCTGCATGCCAACTTTATGATAAATCTTGGCGGGGCAACGATCTCCGAGGTCAGGGATCTTATAAATACGGCAAAGGAAAGGGTTAAGGAGAGAACAGGCTATCTCCTTGAAGAGGAGGTCAGATTAATTGAAGATTGCGGTTCTAATGGGTGGAAGGTCCTCTGAAAGGGAAATTTCCCTCAAGACAGGGGGCGCTGTTGCTGAGGGCCTCAGACAGCTTGGTCACAATGTCACAGAAATAGATCCCCAGAGTGAAGGCTTTCCAGAAAATTTAATTGACCTTAATCCTGACCTTGTTTTCATAGCTCTTCATGGACCCTATGGTGAGGACGGGAGAGTTCAGGGTCTCCTTGACATGCTCGGGATAAAGTACGTTGGGTCGGGAGTTCTCGGAAGCGCTCTGGCTATGGACAAGGAAGTAACAAAAAAGATCCTTCGCCATGACGGTATCCCGACACCAGACTGGATCTGCGTGAGGAAAGGAGGGAAGTACTACTGGGACAGATTTCCTGCCGTCGTGAAACCAGCGGACCAGGGTTCAAGCGTTGGCCTTCACGTGGTGAAAAAGAAAAAGGAGCTTGAACATGCTGTTGCAGAACTTTTTGATCTGACCGATAAGGTACTTATTGAACCGTATATTGACGGAAGGGACATGACAGTGGGAATCCTCAAAGACAGACCTCTGCCCGTTATTGAAATAAAACCCCGAAGGGGTGTTTACGATTACAAAAGCAAGTACACACAGGGTGAAACAGAATATGTCTTTCTGGAAGATGAAATTCTTGCAAAAAAACTTCAGGATATTGCTCTTAAGGTTCACCAGAGTTTAGAGCTCAGAGACTTCTCAAGGGTTGATTTTCGTGTAGATAACGAAGGCTATCCCTACGTACTTGAGGTAAATACGATTCCAGGAATGACTGAATTGAGTCTATTTCCCATGGCGTGCAGGAAAGAAGGTATAGATTTTACGGAAATGTTGTCTATAATTATAAGCTAAGACCTCGGAGGGAGATGTGGCTTACGGAGACACGGATGGGAAGGGCGAGAAGGTCAGAAAAGTCCTGTCAGCGCTGATCTTCCCTGCCTGGATAACCTTTATGGCACTTGCAGGTTTTTACATCCCAACACTTATGATGAAGCTACCGGTTTTTAAGGTAAATTCAGTTAAGATTGAAGGCACAAGGACTATAGATAAAAACGAGGTTAGAGAACTGATTCAAAGCCTGGAAGGAAATCTCCTGAAACTTCAGAGTGATGACCTCCTCATTGCTTTAAACTCAAAGACCCAGGGAAGGGTCAAGGCAGTTTACCTGAGTAAGGACTTTGGTCTGAAAGGGATATCTCTCAGAGTACGAATAGAAGAGAGAATTCCTGTCGCAAAGATAAATGTTAAAGGGAAAACCTATCTGATAGACAGAGAAGGGTTCCTGTTCCCTCCAGCAAAGGGTGAAAAACCCACTGTACCTTCTATTATTACGAGGGACACCGAAAGGGTTGTAAAAAACTTCGAAAGGCTTTACAGCGGGGTTCTGTCAGCTGGTGTTGAAGTCAAGAAACTACTGATAAGGAATGAAAGCGTCATTGTTAAACTCAGGGATAGGGAGGCGATCCTTCCCTCCATTGAACTCATCAAGGACAGCGTTTCTGCAAGGTTGAAGATGATTTATAATTTCCCAAAGGGGAAAGTGGATTTGAGGTATGACAGGTTTATTTTAGTGAGAAATTGATGGTGATATGAGAACTGTTGCGTCCGTTGATGTTGGGACAGATAAGATAGTTGCATTGGTAGGGGAGGTTGACCCGTACGGTGATGTTCACATAGTAGGTGTCGGCAGCACCAAATCAAAGGGAATAGATAAGGGATCAGTCACACGACTCGAAGTTGCTGCAAGAGCCATAGCCTCCGCTGTAAGGGAAGCAGAGGAGATGTCTGGTCAGAAGATAGGAAATGTCATTATTAACGTCTCCGGTCCCACGATAAAGAGCCAGAATGAAAAAGACACTATAAACATCTCTCCGAGCCCCATAGAGGTTGAACAGAGCCACATTAACAGACTCCTTGAGATGAGCATAGCAAGGGCAAAAGAAGATGGTGCTGAGATTATTCACGCAGTCCCAAGGCGGTACATCCTTGACGACCAGGAAGGAATAGAAGACCCCGTTGGTCTGATAGGCTCAAAGCTAACAGCACAGGTTCATATCGTTAAGGTCGGAACAACCCTCAGCAGAAACCTTGAAAAAGCTGTCTCCTCAGCAGGTTTTACCCCAACCTCAAGGGTAGCGAGTGCCCTTGCATCTGCAAGGGCCGTTTTAAGGGAGGAAGAGAAAGACGACGGAGTTCTTCTTCTTGATATGGGAGCTGGGCTTACCGACTTCGTTTTCTTCCTTGATGGTTACCCAGTAATAACTGGGAGTATACCCCTTGCAGGAAACAACATAACCAAGGACATAAGTTACTTTATGAAGGTAGATCAGGAGGAGGCAGAGAGGATCAAAAAGGAAAATGGAGTTGCCCTGATGGATATAGTTAAAGAAGGAGAGGTTATCAAGATAAAGCCAAGGGGTGAGACCCGAGAGGTTTCCATTGAGAAAAGGAGGCTTGCAGAGGTCATTCAGATAAGGCTTGAAGAGATCTTTGAAAAGATCGTTGAACACATTGAGTCTCTCGGCTTCAAGATTGAAAATGCCAACGCAGGCATAGTAATAACCGGTGGGTCGGCAAACCTCAAAGGAATGAAGGAGTTTATTGAAAGGTTTACTGACCTGCCAGCAAGGATAGGAAAGCCCACTGAGCTAACAGGACTCAAAGAAAAAATAGAAGACCCTATATATTCAACCGCAGTGGGTCTCCTCAGATACGGCGTAACCCCAGAAGGTCTTCTGTCAGAGAGGAAAGTGGGGGCAAACACAAACAACAATTACAAGGTCAGGAATTTCCTTGACAGGGTCAAGGAGTTCCTTAGGGAAATCCTGTAGGAGGGATGGCTATGTTTGAAACTGAGAGCCTTGAAGGTTACAACGGATTGAATCCAACGCGCATCAAGGTTATAGGTGTAGGTGGCGGTGGTTCCAACGCGGTCAATCAGATGGTTCTTGACGGGATAGACGGTGTTGATGTCTTTGCGGTCAACACGGATCTTCAGCATCTGAGCAGGCTTAAGGTTCCCAACAAGGTCCAGATAGGCGAGAAGGTCACAAGAGGTCTGGGAGCAGGATCAAATCCTGAAATAGGTGAGCAGGCTGCCTTTGAGGACGTTGACAAGATAAAGGAGATCCTCAAAGACACAGATATGCTCTTTATAGCGGTAGGTCTTGGCGGAGGAACTGGCACAGGCGCGGCTCCCGTTGTTGCCCAGGTAGCCAAAGAGATGGGGATACTGACCGTTGGAGTGGCAACCCTACCTTTTCGGTTTGAGCACAGGGTAAGGAAGGAAATAGCCCTCAAAGGTCTTGAAAAGCTGAAAGAGACCGTTGACACTTACATCATCATCCACAATGACCGCGTCGGACAGGTTGCCAACAAGATGCTATCCTTCAAGGACGCCTTCCGTGAGGTTGACAGTATTCTCTCAAGGGTCGTGAGGGGTGTTACAAATACAATTTCAAGTTACGCAGTCATAAACATTGACTTTGCTGACGTAAAAACGATTATGGAAAGCGGGGGCCTTGCGGTCATCGGAATGGGAGAAGGAAGAGGCGAAGGCAAGATAGAAGCTGCTGTACAGCAGGCGATCAGCAACCCGCTCCTTGAAGGAAACTCCATTGAGGGGGCAAAGCGTCTGCTCATAACCCTGTGGGTAAGTGAAGATGTGCCCTATCCAGAGGTAGAGGAGGCAATTACCACGATCACCGAACAGAGCAACCAGGATCCCCTTGTTATATTCGGTGCTGCTCTTGAAGAAAACGACGAAGACCTTTTAAAGGTTACCGTTATAGCCACAGACTTTGAGAAGGCTGATGAGATCGCCAGGGAGGAACCGGGCACCTTCAAGGTGATCAAGCGTGAACAGCCTGAGATGAAGAAGGCAATCCCTGAAGAGGGAATACAGCCAGTTGAACCGGACGACAACCTTCCGGCTTATCTCAGGCGGAAGCGAAGGATATAATTTCTTTCTGTGAAGCCCATTAATACAAGAAAGAGCAAAACCTTCTCATCCCTCCTTGGCCTCATTTACGGTTACCGAACCGCTGATTTTTCCCTCAGTACCTTAAAAATTGATGAATTCACTCCAGAAAAACATCCGGAAGGAAAAATCTATTATCTTGACAAGAACAGCGACATTGTCTCAAAAGATAAGCCAATTGAGAACCCAACCCACATAGTTGTCCTGCATGAAGACATAAAAAACAAAAAAGTCAGGCTCTATATTTATAAGGCATGATCAAGAAGGAACTAAGCGAAGAGGTAAAAGAGGAATTAAGAGAGTACTTTGCAGAAAGGGACTACATGGTTATAGCTGTCCCAAAGGAAGAACCAGCCAGAGTTTACACCCTGAAGGCATCCAAAACAATTGATACCGCCAGGAAGATTCACGCTCTTGATGATGAAGAAACAGAGGCGCTTGGAAGCGTTATGGTATCGGCCCTTCTGCTAACTTCCCTTGTGAAGCACGCATCAAACCAGAAGGTTCTGGTAAAGGTTTCAGGCCTCCTTGATGGGAAAAGGATAGTAGCTGAGGCAGATGGGAAAGGAAGAGTAAGGGGATTAATTGAGACATCAGGCGATGAGGATTCAAGCCTGACGGTTATCAAGGAACTGGGTATGGGCACTCCCTATACAAGCATAGTCCCCCTTCAGGGAAAGGACATGACCTCAAATCTCTCCTTCTATTTGAGCCAGTCCGAGCAGATACCGTCTGGTGTAAGGGTAGAAGTGTCTGTAGATGAAGGCGGGGAAATATACGGAGGTGGATTCCTTCTCCAGACCCTCGGTGGAATAACCAAGAAGGTTCTGGACATCCTTGATGAGAGAACCTTGACTGTACCGAGAATTACAGAACTGCTTAAAGAAGGTGAGAGACCGGAGGATATTGCAACCGTGCTTCTGAAAGATCTGGACCCCTCGCTCATTGGCCTGAAAGAAATTGAATACTATTGCCCCTGCAGTGAGGAAATCGCAAGGGCGAGTCTTCTCTCCCTTGGAGAAGAGGAACTGAAAGAACTCACGATGGAAGGACCCGCAGAGGTCACCTGCAGGTTTTGCGGAAGAGTTTACCGATTTTCCATAAGCGATATAATAAATAAAGGAAAATGAGGTTCAGATACCTGATTGCCCTAATTGCCTTTCTTGTAGGTGTTACAGGCGGTAGCTCATG
>JALTVH010000256.1 GCA_027049085.1 Aquificaceae bacterium
GCCTTCACGAGTTTGTCGGCAAGGGCGGGTTTGAAGTAGCTCTTCCACTCCGGTACCATCTTTGCTGTTTTCTTGTAGGTTTCACTGAGCCTCTGTGCCCACTCAAGGGCACCCTTCCAGTTACCCTCATTGATGTTTAGGTTTATACCGTAAAAGCTTGTGCTCATTATGTACATGTTGTTGAGGAATTCAAACTTTTCGCTCTTTGGAGGATAGTATTTGTTGAGTGATTTGGGTGGTTTTTTGAGGATTAACTTATCCGCTCCAAGTCCAGCCCCCGCAAGTAAAAGCAAAACCGCAAGACCCTTCAGTCCTCTCATCTCACAGCCCTCCCGAAAATAGTTATTTAAATATTAAACAAGGGGAAAGCTCACAGCAACCTTTGTCCCATTCTGATCTGAGCTTATCTCAAGGTCACCCCCTCTTCTGAAGGCGAGCTCCTTAACTATATAAAGACCTATGCTTCCCTTCCTGTAAGAGTCAATGAGGCGTTCCTTCTTAGGTCCCCTCCCGTTGTCCGAAACCTCAAGGCATGCTTTATCTCCTTCCTTGAGGACGCTTACAGATATTCTGTCTCCTCCTGAGTGAAGGATAGCGTTCTCTATAAGGTTTGAGAGGATCTCTTCCACTTCACTCCGGGGCACCTGAACCTTTACCTCTTCGGGGAAAAACTCAAGCTCAAAACCTTTTTCCTGAACCCTGATTTTCCAATCCTGTACAACTTCACTGACAACCTCACCGAGGTCAATTACTTCAGGTTCCCTCTCTTTTGCCGCCTTTTTAAGCCCTGTCAGAGCAAGGTCAAGGAATTCGCTTATCCTGTGAGTCTCTTTGATCGCTTTGTTAATGTATGTTGTCCTCTCTTCCTCCTTTATGACGCCGTCCTTTATAGCGGTGAGGATGTTCCTGATATTGGCGGTCGGGGTCCTAAGGTCGTGGGCTATCCTGTAAATGAGGAGCCTCTGGTCGGAAAGCATTGAGGAGATCTTCCGAGCCTGCTCTCTGATCACTTCCCCGAGGCGGGAAAATTCCCTGATCCTGCTTTCTGGAACCGCCTCGGCCTCTGGGAGCCGCTCAACGCCCTTCTCAAGCTTTCTGAGGTCCCTTGTGACTATGAGGGATAGAATGTAGGCAAGAATCAAATAGAGGGGAATGAATAGTATTATTGTAAGGACTATCTTTGTGGTCATTCTGGGACCTATTGGGATCCCAACTATTTTGACTGTAAAGAAGGCAATAAGACCCGCAACAACGAGGTAGGTTACAAAGAGGGACCCAAGAAGCACAGTAAAGAATGAGACCTTACTCAAAGAGATAGCCAAACCCCCTGACTGTTCTGATTCTCTCCGCATAGGATTTACCGATCTCCATAAGCTTTGTTCGGATCCTGTAAATGTAAGTGTCAACGATCCTCTCGTAGTCTGGCGGGTGGTGGCTGTAGATCTCTCTTGAGAGCTCTTCCCTTGAAACCACCTTTCCCCTTGAGGCTATCAGCTTCCACAGAAGGAGGTACTCTTTGGGCGTAAGGTCAAGGACCTTTCCCCCGACCACTATCTCACGCCTGTGCTGACGTACCTCAAACTCACCCACGCGAAGCGTCTCTGAAAGCTCATAAAACTTCTTCCTTCTTCTCAGGAGCGCCTTTACCCTTGCAAGGAGCTCACGCATGTTGAAAGGCTTGACCAGGTAGTCGTCAGCTCCCACTTCAAGGCCAGAGATCCTGTCCTCGTCCTCACCTTTTGCAGTGAGGATCAGAACCATTGACCCTGTCTGGCTGAAGCGCCTGCACAGGTCAAAGCCATCCATATCAGGAAGCATCAGGTCAAGGATAACGAGGTCGGGGCTGTGGAGGTCAAAGGTTTTGAGGGCGCTCTCCCCCCTGTCTTCCCAGAGGGCTGTGTACCCTTCCCTTTCAAGGTAGCGCTTCACCATGTCCGCGAGGAGGGGATCGTCCTCTACTATCAATATCTTTCCCTTCATACCCTTAAATTTTGAAAACTTTTCAAAGAACCTTCAAGAAAATTTCAAATTTCGGGCTGAGATTTAAGGAAACTTTATCAGGAGGGATGAGA
>JALTVH010000257.1 GCA_027049085.1 Aquificaceae bacterium
ACCTTGTTCCCTGAGTTCCCTCAGCTTTGCTGAGAGAGCGATGGTTGGAGAGGGCTTCAGAGATTTGACCCTGCTGGAGATCATTTACAAACATTATAGCTCAGGCTCTAATCAACAAAGGGACCTTTCTGTATTATCGGCTCACCTATTGGCTTACCGCAGATAACTACAGCCAGTGCATCTGTTATTGACCTGACCTCAATCTCCCTGCACCTGCAGGTTAGGAGAGCACATCCCTCGGATACCTGAATACCCTCTACTTCAACGGTTCCTTTAATGGGGTAGATAACGGCGTTCCTTTCATCTGTATAAATTTTTTTGATTTTTCGGTTTCCTTTCATATCAAGGAGGGAGTAATCAACAGGAGTGTAGAATTTTACCTTGGTTCCCTCGCCCGCAATTAAGTAATCACGGATTCCCTTGTTTTCTATAACTGGAATCTCCTTATGTGAGAGGGTTATGTAGCTCGGTTCAACCCCTTTAAAAGCTCTTGGGAGATTGACCCAGAGCTGAATTCCTCTTGTGATTCCTTCTTTTGCTGGCATCTCGGAATGAACTATACCCTTTCCAACCGTTATCTTCTGGATTCCAAGGGCTTCAATAACCTCTGAGTTCCCTAAACTGTCGCCGTGCCTTATCGCTCCTTCAAGGACAAGGGTAAGTATCTCAAAACCCCTGTGAGGATGGTCGGGAAAGCCAGCGGGAGGGGAGATGGCAAAGTCATCAAAGAGTACGAAGGGGTCAAAGTTCCTTATATATTGTGTTGGAAAGAGCCTCTTTACCTTTGCCCCTGCGCCCTCATCAACTTCTATAAGGTGTGCCTTAATTGAACTCATTCAATACCTTCAAAGTGTATCAGGAAACCTTTACCCTTTGATCACCCTCGTAAATGTAGAGGCTGTTGTCATCCTCTTCTTTGGTTTTTTTATGGGAACCGTCGCAAAAGGGTTTGTTTTCCGAGAGCCCGCACATGCAGATCCACTGGGTCTCGCCCCCTGCTTCAAGTTTGTAGGGACCCTTTTCTGTGCACTTGACAAGTCTTGCCATGGTGCCACCTCCTTTCAGATTTCTGGTTTTCAGATCAAATACTTGGCTAAAAGTATCTCCTTGTCAAGAACTTACTTTTTTGTTATATACTAACTTTATGGATACTAATGGAAGGAAGTATCACTGTCCTGTGGAGGCGACCCTCTCAATACTGAGCGGAAAGTGGAAACTCCTCATTATCAGGGAACTCCTCGGCGGTCCCAAGAGGTTCTCCCAGCTCCAGAGAGCGATTCCTGAAATAACTCAGAAGATGCTCACAAAACACCTGAGGGAGCTTGAAAGGGATGGCCTTATTTACAGGAAAGTCTATCCCCAGGTTCCGCCAAAGGTTGAGTACTACCTCACCGATGTAGGGGAGAGCCTTAGGGAAGTCCTTGATGTCCTTCACCGCTGGGGCGAGAGGTATATATCGCGAATGGTAGAGGTGTGATGCTTCCCGCTCTGGTTTTACTGCTGATTGCAGGGATCACCTTCGCCCTTGAACTGAGGGAGTTCCTTGGCGGCACCGTTTTTAAAAAACCTCTTTTTATACTCCAGTCTCCCACCAATAGCAAAGTCTTCTACGTAGCAGAGCAGAGAGGAATCGTGTGGCGGGTTACGGCGAACGGAAAAAAGAAGAGGGTGTTCATTGACGTAAGGGACAGAGTGAGGTCTGGCGGAGAGATGGGGCTTTTAGGGATCGCCTTTGATCCCGATTTCCCCAGGAAACCTTACTTTTACCTGTCCTACACAAACAAAGAGATGTTCTCGGTTGTCTCAAGAGTAAGGGTTGACCTTGAAAAGGGAAAGGCTCTTAAGGGCACTGAAAAGGTCATCCTGCGCGTTAAACAGCCATACTCCAATCACAACGGCGGGAACATCATCTTTGGTCCCGACGGCTTTCTGTATCTCGGTCTCGGTGACGGGGGTTCGGCGGGTGATCCCCTCAATCATGCCCAGAATCCCAGAACTTTGCTTGGATCAATGCTGAGGATTGACGTGAGGGATCCAGAAAATCCGCGAGCTCAGGTCTTTGCCACAGG
>JALTVH010000258.1 GCA_027049085.1 Aquificaceae bacterium
GGGGTTTACGGAGTTGGTGGGTTTTTTGAGAGAACTGAGCGGTGGGTAGTTCTCCTTCTGGGAATAATCCTTGACCTGATCCCTCTTTCCCTTCTGATAATTACCGTCGGTGCCTTTGGAACAACCTTTTACAGGATCTATGAGGTAAGAAAAGCCCTTACAAGGAGGTACCTATGAACTTTTACGACATGATAAAGCAGTTCAAAAATATTCAGGAAAGTATGGAAACTATAAAGGAAGAACTCAGGCTTAGGAAAGAGATAATTGAGAGGGACGGGGTTGAGGTCATTTACAATGGGCTGGGAGAGATAACAGACATAAACGTACAGGATGAGTCACTACTTGAGAACTGGCAGAAGTTAAAGCCCGTGCTCATAGATTTGATCAACGAAGTCCAGAGAAGCTCAAGGGAGATGATGAAGGAAGAGTTCTCTAAAAAGTTTGGAGGTCTTCTTGGAGGAATGGGGTTTGGGCTTTGAAGAGACGGTTCCCGAATCGATCAGAAATGCCCTTGACCTTATAACGAGGATCCCAAGCTATGGTGAGAGAGGTGCTGTTCGCCTGCTCTACAACCTGCTCAAGCTTCAGAAGGAAGAAAGACAGCAGATAGTAAACGCTCTTGAAAGAGCTTCCAGAGAGATTCAGCCCTGCCCGGAATGTGGTCTATTGACCGATAGTGACCTCTGCAAGGTCTGCTCCGATCCAGGAAGGAAGAAGAACTACGTCTGCGTGGTAGAAGAGTCCCAGGATGCCTATGCCATTGAGAAGCTGGAAAGATACAAGGGTGTTTACCACATCCTCGGGGGAAGGATCGCTCCCTTAGAGGGAATTTCCCCCCAGGACCTCAACATAGACAGCCTCCTTGACAGGATTGAGCGTAACAAAGTAAGAGAGGTAATCCTTGCCACCAACCCCAACGCGGAAGGCGAGGCTACCGCCAATTACCTTCTGAGAATTATAAATAGCAGGTTTCCCAAAGTTAAGTGTACAAGGGTTTCTTACGGGCTTCAGTTTGGTTCATTGATTGAGTTTGTTGATGAGATTTCCCTTGAAAAGTCCTTAGAAAACAGAAAGTAAACCTCGTCCTCATCAGCGTAAAGTACTGCCTGGGGAAGTTCACCCACAAGATGGCTTACCCGCTCCGGAATTCCCCATCCACGCCACACGTGACCTGAACCAACTATCACAACTATCTTTGAGTCAGGATGAGCAACCAAGAGCTTGGCTATCTTATATGCCATTCCGTTGTCCCATGCAAGCTGGACATCCATAAATTTCTTCTCATCAGTATTTTTATGATCCTTCATCGCCTCAAGAAGGAATTCCCGGTAACGAGGTCCGGTCAAAATTATCATGGGTGGGAGGTAACCGCTTTTAACGTTTTCAATTCCCCTCTCCCTGACCTCCTTTACAAGTTCGGTGGGGATATTTATCCCGTAAAGGGGAATCCCCTTCTTCCTTGCAAGCCTCCAGAAGGGGGCAAAGAGGCTCGGTTCAAACTTCCACCTCTTTTTATATTCGGTTCTTTCAAGTAGCTCTTCCTCAGTGATTTCTCCCGCAATGTAGTCATCTATATGTTCCTGAAACTGTTGCTGGAAGGCTTCCATCCCGATCACTATCTTCTCTTTGTCCTTGATAAGGTCTGAGATTATTCTGAAATAGAGCATGTGGAGGCTCATGTTGTCATGAATGTCGCCGAGATAAATTACCTTTGCCTTCCTGATTTCCTGATAGACCTCTTTGTAGTCTGATCCTTTAAAAAAGAGGAATTCTGTGGCAAAGACGATCGCAGGTATAAGTAAAGCGACCGCAACCATCAGGTAAGAGTATATTTAATTTTCCGTGAGGGGAATACTTGTAACTGGAACGGACACGGGTGTAGGAAAAACCTTTATCACCTACAACATAGCAAGAGGGTTGAGAGCTCAGGGAGTAAAGGTTGCATGCTTCAAGCCCGTTGAAACCGGCGTTGAAGAAATACCCCAGGACGGGGAAATGCTTGCAAGGGCAACAGGTCAGGAGATTGATGAGGTTGTTCTATACCGTGCAGAGAAGC
>JALTVH010000259.1 GCA_027049085.1 Aquificaceae bacterium
CTCTACTGTTCACCTTTTAGAAGATTATAACTTCTCAGTACCAGCCGTTAGCTTTCCAGTAAGCGCGGATTTTATCCTTAACACTCTTTGGGAGGGGAACATAATGAAGGTCCTCAGCGGTCTTATCACCTTTTTTAAAGGCCCAGTCAAAGAACCTGATGACCTTGCGGTTTCTCTCCCTGGGATAGTCCTTTGCGATCAGAATGAAGGTTGCGCCCGCTATGGGATAGGCGTCTTTTCCCTTCTTCCAGGAAAGAACCTCATAAAAGTCCTTTCTGGGATCCCAGTTTGCACCTTCTGCAGCAGACTGGAAGGTCTTTATAGAGGGCTTGACAAAGTTTCCATCCCTGTTCTGAACGTAGGCAACTTTGAGCCTGTTCTCAATCGCATAAGCAAACTCAACGTAACCGATTCCTCCCCTCACTCTTTTGAGGTAATTGGCAACGCCCTCATTTCCCTTTGCGCCAATACCGGTGGGCCAGTTGACCGCCTTGCCAAAACCTACTTTTTTCTTCCACTCGGGACAGGCTTTTGAGAGGTAGTTGGTAAAGATCCATGTTGTGCCGGATCCGTCCGAGCGCCGGATAACGGTAATTCGCCTGGACGGAAGCTTTACACCGGGGTTTGCCTTTGATATTGCTGGGTGATTCCACTTTTTGATCTTTCCGAGGAATATACCGCAGATTGCTTCCGTGCTGAGCCTGAGGTCTTTGATCGGCAGGTTGTAAGATATGGCTACACCTCCCACAACTGTAGGAAACTGACCAAGATTGTACTTTTTAGCTTCAGAGGGCTTGAGAGGTGCGTCCGATGCACCGAAGTCAACAGTTCTGTTTCTTATTTGACGAACACCTCCCCCAGAACCTATGGACTGGTAGTTGAGCCTGACCCCTGTTTCTTTGCTGTAGAAATAGGCCCATTTTGAGTAGAGAGGATAGGGGAAGGTTGCACCAGCGCCGTTAATAACTTCTCCCGCTAAAGCGGAAGCTGAAAGCAGGGCTACCATACCAACAGCCTTTCTCATCCTTTACCTCCTGCTGAGTCTGGAACTGAGTATAAAGAGCATTTGTTAAGAAAATGTTAACCTTTTAACTTTATCTTCTGTAAGCGATGAGGGAAATTCTTGACCACCTTCCGGTAGGCCTGATCATACTTAGCAAAGACGGCTCAGTAGAGTATGCAAACAGATTTTGTATTGAAAATGCCCTTGTATCAAGAAATTATGAAGGGAAAAAGTACTATGAAGCTATAAGGAATTTTGGTCTGATAGGTGCGATCAGAGAGTTTTTAGATGGGAAGTCCCATAAAGCTCAGTTTGAGCATGAGAGCAAGAGTTTCAGAGCAACGCTTATATCAGATGGAACTCTTATTATTGAAGATATTTCAAAGGAGGTCAGCCTCAAAAGGATCCAGAAGGAGTTCATAGCTACCGTGAGCCACGAACTTAGCACACCCCTGACCGCTGTAAAAGGGCTCCTGGAAACCGCCCTCCTTCAGGAAACTCCCGGCAGGGAACTGCTGGAAAAAGCACTCAAGAGACTGGGAGACCTTGAAAAGCTTATAAACTCTCTCAGGTTCCTCGTCATCCTTGGGTCCGGTGAAAAACCAAGGAAAGAGAGGTTTAGCCTTAAAAACCTTATAGAGGAAATCTTAGGTGACCTGCAGGAAGAGATTCTCCAGAAAAATTTAAAGGTTGAACACTATACAGGCGATGCAGAGGTTGAGAGTGACAGGGAAAAGCTATACATCCTTCTTAAAAATCTCCTTGAAAACGCTGTGAAATACAACAGAGCTGGGGGGAAGATTTTGGTCAGAGTAAAGCCTTCTGAGAAGGGAATAAGGATCCTTGTTCAGGATACAGGGGAAGGGATACCAGAGGAAGAAATCCCCCTGATCTTCCAGCCCTTCTTTGGAGGAAAAAAAAGAAAGGGGATGGGTCTTGGACTTGCAATTAGTAAGAGGATCGCTGACTTCCTTGGAGCAGACCTGACCATAAAGAGTGAGAGGGGGAAGGGAACCACTGCAGAGATCTCTTTGCCTTAACGAAAGC
>JALTVH010000260.1 GCA_027049085.1 Aquificaceae bacterium
AAACCTCTCTCAAAGATTACCTTTTTGCCAGCAGAGAGGATCTTTTCCTTCGTTCCCTGTTCCCCGCTCACTGACTGACTCATCAGTTAGAATATAGCACATACCTCTTTCTTCCGAATTGGAAAATCAGGTTGTGATTTGGGGTAATACTTGATAGTAATCATCATGATCATAAATTTTTAGTATGGCTGTTGTCAGGAAAACGGTTTCTCTGCCAGAGGAACTCTATAAGGAAGTTGCCTCTGAAAGGGAGGGCTTCAGCGAGATCGTTAGAAAAGCCCTTGAGGAGTACCTCCGAGAACAGAAAGAAGAGAAAGCTGATTTCTTTGTGGGGGAAATTAAAGGACTGGGACATTGGAGAAGGAAGGGAATTTGTCCATAAACTGAGGAAGGAACAGCTTAATGCTCAGAAAGAGAGGGAAGAGTGGCAGGGTTCATATATTTGATCGTTACAAGGAATGTCAGGCACTATCCTGAGGTTGAGCTCCTTTCCGAAATTTCTAAAGGGCTATTGAACAGCAGGGGCTAAAGGCTGGAAAAACCTTTCTTCCTTCGGATTGAATCCAGAAGCAAGCAGAAGGTTCTGTTTGCTGAGGGGTTTTATTACCTTATGGATTCTGAAGGTCAAGTCTCTGAACTTTCTTGCGGGTGCGGAGGTCCAGCCTGACATAATTCCAGCCATCCTTGCACCCTGCTGGATTCTTGAAACAAAAGGTCTTCTGATTGAGTCGTATCTTTTGCCAGCGTCCTCATGCCTCCCGCCCGAGCCAATAACTTCCGCAATCAGTTTCATCAGGACGAGGCCATCAACCATTGCTGAGTTCGCACCCTGACCGTAATTGGGCCTCATTGCGTGAGCGGAGTCACCTGCAAAGAACACAGGACCGTAATACCATGGCTTCATCTGTATTTCCTTGAGTCTGTTATCGTAATTAACCAGGTTCCAGTCCTCGACCGCTTTTAGGATTGACATCACCTTCTCTCCGTGACCCTTCCAGCCCTCTATCCACTCATTGAGTCTGTTATTACGTATCTCTTCCCATTTTTCATTGGGTGCTGAGCAGAAGAAAAAGGTTCTGCCTTCTGGAAGGGGGCAGATGCCGAAGATCCTGCCGTCGTTACCCCATATCTCACGGAAAACGTCTTCCTCAAATTGAATCGGAACTACTCCCCTGAGGTAGGACTGTCCTACCTCTAACTCTTTAGTCTTTACGTTAAGCTTTGTCCTTATAGCAGAGTGGATTCCGTCGCAGGCAACAACTATGTCAAATTCTTCCTCATTTCCGCTGTCAAATTTAATAACTGCCTTTCCGTTATGTATCTCAGCACCTGTACATCTGTGGCCGAACCTCACCATAACCCCTACCTTCTCAGCATGTAATAGCAGATGTTCCTGCAGTTCAAAGCGGAGAGCCACAGCAAAGTGATTGTGGGGAATGGGAAGTTCACCAAAGTTGTAGTGGAGATCTGTTTCACCGCTGAGAGTAAGGATATACTTCTGGCAGAGCCTGAGTTTAGGAAGGAAAGAATCAAGGAGATCAAGGGCTTCCAGGACTCTGAGCCCGTTGCTCTGGATTCCAAACCCCGCACCCGCAGGCCTGAACTCAGGCACCTTCTCAAAAACCGTCACCTCCATACCGAGTTTTGCTCCTGCAATTGCAGACACAAGCCCCGCAGGTCCTGCACCTACGATGCCCACCTTAATTTTTCTCATAGGTCATCCTCCGCTTCGGTGTTTCTGGCGCAATTTAGTTAGTGGTCATAGCTGAAATATGATTTTTCTCACAGATCCTTTTCCTCTTATAAAGGATGGCTAATTCCGATATCTTTTTACATAGATGGGCAGGTCAAGGGGCAGAGGTATAGGGCTGGTTGAGATAGCTGTAATTCTTGTTGTCATTGGAATCCTTCTGTCTATTGGGGCGGGGCTTTTTAAGGTGCTTGTAAAAAACACGAAGTTTGTAGAGTCCAAGGAAGTGGTCCTCTCGCTGAAGGAGGCGATCCTTGGATACACTTTGACGAGGGGAAAACTGCCCTGTGATTC
>JALTVH010000261.1 GCA_027049085.1 Aquificaceae bacterium
GGCTCAAGGGTAGTAAGTGAGGGGGATCCCAGGAGCGTATCTTTAGCGGTAGAATCCCTGCTCAGAGGTGAATTTGTAGTAGCGCCTACCGACACCATTTACGGGATCCTTGCGGATGCCCTGAATTGCCGCGCGGTAAGGAAAATGAGGGAGGTAAGGAGGCCCTCTGGGAGGCCCTTTCTGGTTTTAATCCCTGACCTGTCCTGGGTGGGGAAGCTCGCCCTTTTGGCAGGTAACCTTGAAAGAGATCTGATCCTTTTGGGTGGAATTACCGTTATTCTGAGGAAGAAGGGGAGGATCTTTTACTGGCTCGGCGTGGAAAGCACGGCTGTTCGTATCCCTAAGAAGGGCTTTATTTACAGGGTAATCAGGAGAATCGGCAGGCCCCTTGTTGCACCGAGTGCCAATCTTGAGGGGAAGAGGCCCGCAAGGTCGGTCGGGGAAGCCATGGAATACTTTGGGGAACATGTGTCTTTATACGTTGACGGCGGGGTAATTGAGGGCGGTCCCTCTGCTCTTGTGAGGCTTGAGGGTGGGAATTTAGAGATCCTCAGGCGCGGTTCCTTCAACGCTGACGCTATAGAGAGGATTCTGAGAGGGCTCAGACCTCCACGACCTTTCCGGGGTTGAAGAGGTTTTTGGGGTCAAAGAGGAGCTTTATCCCCCGAAGGAGATCGTAGCCAGCCTCTCCGAACTGCCACCTCAAGAACTTTCTCTTTGTCAGGCCAACGCCGTGTTCACCTGTAATTGAGCCGTGGTAGGAGAGGGCAAGCTCAAAGACCTCATCAACGGCCCTCTCTGCCCTTTCTTCCTCTTCACGGTTCGCTTTGTCGTACAGGAAGTTAACGTGAAGGTTTCCGTCGCCGATGTGTCCGAAAACCACCATGAGCAGGTCGTATTTTTTTGCTATCTCTCTGAGCTTTGGCAGAGCCTCTGCAAGATAGGTTCTGGGGAAAACTATGTCCTCATTGATCTTTCCTGTTTTCAGGTTTCCCAGAGCTGGACCAAGGTTCTTCCTTGCGGTCCAGAGCTTCTGGGTGGTTGCCTCATCTTGTGCCACGCTTACACTGATTCCCATTTTTGTGAGTATTTCGGAGACCATACTGATCTGCTGGCTCACTGCGCTCTCTGTGCCGTCCACTTCAATGAGCAGGAGCGCCTCTGCGTCCTTTGGGAGGCCTGCGGGTTTGTAATTCTCCACCGCCCTTATGGCGTCCCTGTCCATAAACTCAAGGGCTGAGGGGAAGACACCAGAAGTCATGATTGAGGTGACAGCCTTTCCCACGTCCTCAAGACTGTTGAAGACGGCAAGTGCCGTTGATCGTGTGGGTGGCTTTGGTATTAGCTTGAGTACTGCAGAGGTCAGAAGGCCGAGGGTCCCTTCACTTCCCACAAAGAGCTTGGTTATGTCGTAGCCCGCAACGTCTTTTAGGATCGGGTTGCCTGTCTGGATGACCTTTCCCTCTTTTATCACAGCCTTTATGCCCAGCACATACTCCCTCGTCACGCCGTACTTGAGACACCTGGGACCTCCTGCGTTTTCGGCTATGTTTCCCCCGATCGTGGAGTACTTGAAGGAAGAGGGGTCGGGCGGATAGAAGAGGCCTATCCTCTCTACCGCTTCCTGAAGGTCGGCGGTGACCACTCCGGGCTGGGCTGTGACCGTTGCGTTGTCCTTGTCAATTTCAAAGCGGTTCATCCTCTCAAAGGAAACCACGATCCCTCTTTCATCGGTGGGAACCGCTCCACCTGTCAGCCCCGAGCCTGCGCCCCTGGGAAAGATCGGGATATTTTCCTCGTAGCAGATCTCAACAAGTTTTATCACGTCCTCTTCCTTTTCTGGAAAGACAACAGCAGAGGGAACGGACCTCTCAACGGGAATGGGCGTTGCATCGTATGAGTACAGTTTCCTCTGGACTATTGATGTATCAACCTTATCACCGCCGAGGGCGGTCTTTAGCCTCTCAAGGGGATCCTTTTTGATTCCAAACATAGGAAAAATATATCACTCACCTTTTACCG
>JALTVH010000262.1 GCA_027049085.1 Aquificaceae bacterium
AACTTTATGGCTATGGGTGCGTGTTCCCTTGAGGATCCCGATCCGAAGTTCTTTCCTGCAACGATTATGTCCCCTTCCCTGTGATCCTTTGCAAACTCAGGATGTTCTGAGTCCTCCATAACGTGCTGGGCAAGTTCAATAGGATCGGAGGTGTTGAGGTAGCGGGCGGGGATGATCTGGTCAGTGTCAACGTTGTCACCAAACTTCCAGACCCTGCCTCTGATTATGGTTTTCATGACCAAAGTATAGCATACTGAACCTCTCCTCCCTTACGGAAGGAGCTTCTGGTAGGGGACTGCACCCCACCCAGAAGACCCGCATGGGGATTCCTGCTTCAACGAGGGTTGGCTAACCACCTCTTTTGAGGTAGCCCCGCCAGAGCCCTCTCCACAGGCGTAAGTTCGGGTCGCTCCGACCCTACCGCCCTTGAGGCGGGCGAGACCTTTTTTTAGTATGTTCACGCTCGCATTATAATCCCTGTCCATTACTGCCCCACAATCAGGACACTCGTGTAACCTTTCAGATAAAGTCTTGGGAATTCTGAAGCCACATACAGAGCAATCCTGTGTTGTGTAGGATGGGTCAACCCTCACCACCCTTGCCCCTGCCATTACAGCCTTGTAGGTGGTAAAGGTGATAAGCGTCCCCCATCCTGCATCAAGTATCAGCTTGGCTAAACTGCTACTCTGAACAAGCCCTCTTATGTTCAGGTTCTCAAAACTGATATGGTCGTAACTCTCCACAAGATATCTTGACAGCTTGTGTAGAAAGTCTGTCCTCGCATTCCTTATCTTCTCGTGAATCTTAGCTACTCTCTTCCTCTGCTTTTCCCAGTTGTTTGAACCTTTCTCCTTTCTTGAGAGCTTCTTCTGCTCCCTTTTTAGCCTCTTCTCAAGCCTTTGTAAAAATTTGGGATGCTCTATGAACTCTCCTTCTGAGGTTGTGGCGAGGTTCTTGACTCCAAGGTCTATCCCTACAGCCTTTTCCTGAGCTTCCCTCAGTATCTGGTCAAGCTCTGCCTCAACCGTTATGAACACATACCACTTCCCTGAAGGCTCCCTTTTTATGGTAACCGTCCTCGCTTTTGTCCAGTCTATCTCCCTGTGCAGTCTTATCTTGAGCTTCCCAAGTTTGGAAAGGTGAAGGTATGCAAACCTGCTGTTCTTTCTCTCAAGCCTGATGACTTCTACGAACCTGTCTTTTTGTTTCATCCACACCTGCGGGAAGGTGAAGGAGTTGTATTTAGAGAGCTTCTTTTTCTTGGGATACTGGGCTTCTTTTCTAAAGAACTTCTGGAAAGCGTTATCTACTCTTCTCAGGCAGTCCTGAAGGACCTGGGAGTGGACGAGCTTCAGAGCTGGTTCTTTTTTCTTGAGCTTGGGAAGAGCATTTTGCTGGTCTGAGTATGTAATCGTCTTGCCTTCCTCTTTCCACGCTCTTTTCCTTTCCTCAAGGGCATGATTGTAAAGATTGCAAAGGATGTAGAGCCAGTTTTCCATTCTGTATTCCAGCAAAGCAGTTGGATAAGCTCTGAATTTGTAGGTCAGTAAGAATTTAGTCTCTTCCCTGGCTCTGGACATTGCATCTCCCACTTTGTCCTTATTATATTTGCCAAAGCCCTTACAGGCGAGACCCTGTATCCCCTCCCTGACGGAAAGGGGCTTAGAGCGTAGATTTAGTTAAAAGAGTTACGGGAGGTGAGCCATGGCACACTTATTTATCTTTTTATTTATATTTATAGCGACCGCCTTCGGCGGTGAAAAGAAGGTACCTCCCTTCATCCAGACCGAATACCAGGCACCCTTCAGAGCTGTTGTAGAGTTTTACTTTGATGAGCCAGAAAAGATAAGACCCGCCCTTGAGTGGGTCTCAAACATCATTTATGTTCTTTCCAAGGAGCCTTATAGCTTCATCCCCGGAGAAGACATTGACATAGTAGTAATAATTCACGGAACCGAGATCACAACCCTTGTCAGGAAAAACAGGGAAAAATACAAAGACATTATTGAGAGAA
>JALTVH010000263.1 GCA_027049085.1 Aquificaceae bacterium
ATGGACCATCCGCTCGTCTGTTGAAGGTGAAAAGAAAAGAACCTCTGGGCTATGAACACATGGGAAATGACGTCCGTCGGATTCAAGCGATATAGCTGAGGTCTAAGCGGTCGCCGTATTTTTTGATGAGGAGTCCCTTAAGGTCCGGATACTTCTCAAGTTTAGGATCCTCTTCAAGGATTCTGAGAGCGTCTTCCCTTGCATTGACAAGAACCTTCCGGTCATGGGACCTTGCGAGGTTTGCCACACTGAAACCAAAGTACCCTGACTGGGAAACCCCGAGCAGTTCTCCCGGTCCCCTGAAGGCAAGGTCCTTCTCTGCAACCTCAAAGCCATCGTTGGTTCTGACAAGAACCATAAGCCTCCTGAGGGCTTCGTTTCCTGGACTCCTGATAGAATCGGGAACCACAAGGTAACAGTAAGACTGCCTGTCCGATCTCCCAACCCTCCCCCTTAGCTGATGTATCTGAGAAAGACCAAACCTGTGAGCGGACTCAATTATCATCAGTGTGGCCTCGGGAACATCAATCCCAACCTCAATAACAGTGGTAGAGACGAGAACATCCCCTTTGTCTTTAAACCTTTCCATAACCTCCCTCTTCTCATCATCGCTCATTCTCCCGTGAAGGAGGAACACCTCCATATCGGGAAGCTCTTTCCTCCACCTCTCAAACTCCTCAACCGCAGACCTCAGATCAAGCTTTTCTGATTCCTCTATAAGCGGATAAATTATGTAAACCTTATTGCCAAGCTTAGCCTCCCTCTCTATCGCCTGCAAAAGCCTATCCCTTTCGCTTTCATAAACAATAGATGTTCTTACCTTTTGCCTTCCTGGGGGAAGCTCATCTATAACTGAAATATCAAGGTCACCATATAGAGAAAGGGCAAGGGTTCTGGGAATAGGTGTCGCGCTCATCACAAGACAGTGAGGATAAAGGCCACCGCCCTTCTCAAGGAGAATCTTCCTCTGCATTACACCGAACCTGTGCTGTTCATCTATGATGACAAGACCGAGCCTCTTAAACTCAACCCTGTCCTGAATCAGCGCATGGGTGCCAACCACGATCTGAATGTTTCCATCCCTTATATGCCTGTATGCACTTGTCTTTTCTGACTGGGTCATGCTCCCGGTGAGCAGGCCAACTGTAATTCTTCTGCCCTCAAAGAATTCCCTGAACTTTTTGAAGTGCTGGTGAGCGAGGATCTCGGTCGGCACCATAACAGCTACCTGATAACCGGACCTGACACAGGCAAGGACCGCCCCCATGGCAACGACTGTCTTTCCGCTACCCACATCCCCCTGAAGGAGCCTGTTCATAGGGTTTGGTTCCCTCAGGTTTTCAAGGATCTCTCTCAGAGATCGCCTCTGGGCATCTGTCAGTTTAAAGGGAAGCTCTCTTTCAAACTCCGCTATAAAGCTCTGGGGCATAACGTCGATAACAGGCGCCTTTTCCTCAAGGGATTCCCTCTTCTTAACAAGGAGGGCAAGCTGGAAGAGAAACAGGTCATCGTATATTAGACGTCTGTGATAGGGATCGCTAAAGGCGTTGAGATCAGCAACGGACACTTTATCAGGCAGATGAACGCTGATGATGGAATCGGTGAAGGATGGAAAACCGTATTTTTTTATGAGAACCTCTGGCATGTAATCCCTTGCCAGTGGTGCAACCTTCCTGACAATTTTAGAAAGAGTGTCCCTTATCCTCTTTTGTTTCGTCTTTGAGGAAATTCGTACAAGCTCACCTTTTGTTCTGCCGTAGTAAACGGGCACAATGCTGCCGTACTCATCAGAGGAGAGAACCTCTGGATGGACCATGTACTTCTGCTTTCTGAAAGACCTCACCTTGCCGTAAACAACGACTTCCGAACCTCTCCTGAAGGTGTACCTGAGGAAGTCCGTCTTTTTATAGCGAAAGAGAAACCTTATCTCGCCGGTCTCATCCTCAGCAACCACTTCCGCTGTGTAGCCTGGCCGAGATGAAGGTTTAACATAAAGTGGCTTCACCTTTAACA
>JALTVH010000264.1 GCA_027049085.1 Aquificaceae bacterium
CCGCTCCCTCGGATCCTGATCACCACACCCTCAAAGGGCTGGATCCTTTCCCTGTCTCCCTCCTTTATCCTGTAATGGACCTTAACGGTGTCTCCCACCTTGAAGTCCTGGTATTCCTTCTTCGGCAGGTATCTTCTGCTGACCTTTTCTATCACGCCGTTCATTTTTTCTCCTCCTGGGATGTGAGCGGATATCAAATTATACTATATAAAAATAACGAGCGGGCGTAGTTCAGTGGTAGAACGCCTGCTTCCCAAGCAGGAGGTCGCGGGTTCAAGTCCCGTCGCCCGCTTTAAAATATTCATCGTTGGAAAGTTACGGGATAAAACTGTCCCCACCAAGAGTTATCATTCTGTCCTATATTGCCCTCATCACCGCCGGGACAGTTCTTTTTTACCTTCTTCCTTCAACTACCAGGGAACTGCCTTTCTTTGATGTACTTTTCACAGTCACCTCCGCGGTCACGGTAACGGGGCTGACAGTTGCAGATACCGGTAAAGATCTCACAACGGCAGGTCAGATCCTAATCCTTGCATTAATTCAAATCGGTGGCCTTGGCTACATGACCCTAACCACCTTCTTCCTTGTCTCTCTGCGCAGAAAGATAGGTCTCAGGGAAAGGATGGTTCTTGCCCAGGCAATCAACTATCCTGGGCTCTTTGGCCTCATACGATTTCTCAGGCGGGTAATGACCTACGTTTTTCTGGTTGAAGCGGTTGGATTTGTCCTCTTATTTCTCTACCTGCTTCAGAAGGATGACCCAAAGACCGCTTTCTTCAGCGCCCTGTTTCATGCAATCTCAGCCTTCAACAACGCCGGTTTCTCCTTATGGAGCCAGAGTCTTGCGGTGTACAGAGAGGACCTTTTTATCAATATCCTTTTCATGACCCTGATAGTCCTCGGAGGAATAGGATTCTTCGTCATCAATGAGCTATACCTGTTTACAAGAGGTAGGATAAGGAGACTCTCAACCCACACAAAACTTGTCCTGGTGGTAACAGCGGTCCTTATTCTCGGAGGCTGGATAGCCCTTCTCCTGACCGAGGTTCTTCATTACAGGGGGATCTGGTCTCTGGAATGGGGTGAGAGGCTCATCAGCACCCTTTTTCTGAGTGTCACCTCAAGAACCGCAGGTTTTACGACCTTTGAGGTCTCGGCCCTCTCCGAATCAACCCTCTTCCTTATCATGCTCCTGATGTTCATCGGTGCGTCACCCGGTGGAACAGGGGGCGGGATAAAGACGACCACCTTTACAGTTGTTATCCTCTCAATAGCAAGCTACATAAGGGGAAGCTCTGAAGTTGTTGTTTTCAGAAGGAGCATTGCAAAGGATCAGATACAGAGAGCACTGGTTGTCATGTCCCTCTCAGTTACCTACATAGCCTTCATCAATCTTCTAATAGACAGAATTGAAGAAAAGGATTTCTTAAGCACGCTTTTTGAGGTAGTTTCCGCCTTTTCAACGGTAGGCCTCTCAATGGGATCCGAACATGGCCTCAGCTTTTCCTCTCAGCTCTCAACACCAAGCAAACTCCTTATAATCCTCACTATGATAGTGGGAAGGGTGGGCATCCTGAGCTTTGCTATCGCACTCATGGGCAGGGTGCGTAAGGAAAGGCTGAGACATCCCGAGGCGAGGTTGCTGATGTGAAAAAGGTTTTTGGAGTCATAGGACTGGGAAGGTTTGGCTATCATGTCGCAAAGGTCCTTGCAGAAGCAGGTGCAGAAGTCATAGCCATTGACAGGGACATGGAAAAGGTCAGGGGGATCGCAGACTTGGTGACCCAAGCCTACTGTGGAGACGCCCTTGATGAAAAGGTCCTGGAAGAGTCGGGCATACTTACCGCAGACACCGTAATAGTGAGCATCGGTGTAAACGTTGAGGCAAGCATTCTTGTTACCGTTCTTCTCCTTGACAGGGGAGTGAAAGAGGTCATAGCCAAGGCGATTAATCCTCTTCACGGTGAGGTCCTCAAAAGGCTCGGAGTAAAGAGAGTCGTCTA
>JALTVH010000265.1 GCA_027049085.1 Aquificaceae bacterium
GTTCTCCCTTTACCACCATCTCTGCAAGGGCAAGCCTTCCCCTTGCGTAGCTCCCCTCCTCCTCATGGTAGGATGGGCAGACAGACTTGCACAGCCCGCACTTTACACACTTCTGAGCAAGGTCAAGAGGGAGCTCAATATTCCTTTCCATTGAACTAATTAATCTAATGGAAAGCTTCCCGGTCTTGCTGATTCAACTCACAGGCAGACCATCTCTTCAACTGTGGCCAGGACACTTTCTGAGAGGGCGCTAAGGTTATATCCCCCCTCAAGGGCAAAGAGTGATGGTACACCAAGGTCCTTTGCGGTTTTCAGAATGCTCCCTGCAATGCGCCTGATTCCCTCTGTTGAGACGTTAAGATAGGTCAGGGGGTCGTCCGCATGAAGGTCGTAGCCTGCGGAAACAATTATTATTGATGGGGAAAATTCCTTTATGACCTCGGGGAGCTTTTTTTCATAGACCGGCGGTACCTCACCGTCACCCGCACCTGCTGGCATCGGGACATTCAGCGTGAATCCCTCACCCTTTCCAGCGCCAGTTTCTGCCGGTCCGCCCGTGCCCGGGTAAAAAGGATACTGATGTGTTGAAAAATAAAAAACCGTGTCATCCTGATAGAAGCTCCTCTGGGTTCCGTTGCCGTGGTGGGCGTCAAAATCAATAATGAACACTTTTTTAAAACCTTTTTTCTGAGCGTACCTTGCTCCAACAGCGACGTTGTTAAAGAGGCAAAAGCCCATCGCTTTTGCATACTCAGCATGGTGCCCGGGCGGACGGACTGCACAGAAGCAGGTCTCAATCTCGCCTTTTGCAAGCCTGTCAATGCCCTCCAGCACACCGCCAACCGCTGTCAGTGCAACATCGTAGCTATCCTCTACTGCATAGGTATCAGGGTCAAGGAATCCTCCCCCTGACTGGCAGAAGTCGTGAACTTCCTGAATGTAGGAACTGTCGTGATTGAGAGCCACTTCTTCCGGGGTTGCACGCCTCGGCTGGATCTGGATGACCTCCTTCAGGGCGGATTCCTTTTCAAGGCGTTCCATAATGGCAATGAGCCTTTCCTTTCTCTCCGGATGGTCAACGTAATCATGCTTTAGATATATCTCATCGTAGATAAGCCCCGTCTTCATAGCAGTGATTATAACTTCCGGTAGAGACCATTTTCTCTGATATACTCCTCAACCTTTTCGGGAACCATGTACCGGATGCTATTTCCCTGGGAAACTCTCTTTCTGATCTCGCTTGCTGAGATATCAATCCTCCTCACCTCAGCAAAGCTGAGATCCTCTCCCTCTTTAAGGTCAGGGAACCTTTCCTTTAGGTACTTCCTTACCTCAGGGAGTTTTCCGCTTCTATCAACTATGAGTAATCTTGCGAGCCTGACCACTTCTTCTGGTTCTTTCCAGCGGTGGAGGGAGAGGGCGGTGTCAGAGCCTATCAACAGCCAGGGCCGCTGGCCCTTTTCTGCCCTGAACTCTCTCAGCGTGTCAACGGTGTAGGAGGTGCCTCCCCTCCTTATCTCGGTGTCGTCTATCTGGTAATCTTCTCCTTCCAGAGCAAGCCTGAGCATGGTAAGGCGGTCATCGGGAGATGCCCTGTGACCTTCCTTAAGGGGTGCCCTGTAGGCGGGAATGAAGAGGAAGCTTTCAGGCTTGAAGGTTTCAAAGATGTCCCTTGCGATGAGGAGATGACCGATGTGGACCGGGTCAAAGCTACCTCCAAAAATAATTAACATGCCGATAATTATATTGAAGAATGTCTTTAAAGAATAAACTCCTTCTTAGTACTGTTTCAGTTTCAATCGGGACAGCGGTAATAACTGTGGTTATCTTTTTCTTCCTGTTCATGATCCACCTGCGCAAGCAGGTTGATACGGTCTACAACGACACAACAATGACTATGACCTACATTCAGAGGACCCTTGCAAAGAACTCGAGGCAGATAGTAAAGCATCTTGAGAGGTGTCCAGAGCGGGATCTGGACAGCTATATGATCTTAGACGAAAGCGGACTTCTGCTGGGCAGGGTGAGAAACTGCACCTTTATTGGAACGAGATTCACAGAGGCGGTGGAGTTCACCTCAACGGTAAACCGCATGCAGTGGTTCATTATGTACAGTAGAGACCTGTTGAGTCGGTACATAGAAGGTGATCGGGATTTCCTTGACAGATTTGTTAAGGGCAAAAACGGTACAACCGATTACATCATTGAGGGATACTTTGATGGCAGGCTCGCGAGGATAGCCAGAAACGTAGCGGGCTACAGAGCTATTGATAACTACCGGATTCTTCTGATTGATTATCCCATTATCCTTGAAGGGAGCTTTGCTATTGGTAAGGTTGTTTTTGTCAAAGACTTTACCCCTATTCTCCTTGAGGTCCTCATCACACCTGCTGTTTTTATATTCCTGACTCTGTCAATGGTTGCGGTTCTCTCAACAGTCCTCCTGATAATTTTCAACAGGATCGTAAGGGATATTCTTTACCTCAAGGAGGTGACCCAGCAGTTTGGTCAGAGGAAGTTTGAAAAGGTAAAAGAACTAAATGAGATAGTAAGGAAGACCAAAACGAGGGATGAGCTTTTTTACCTGAAAAAGTCCATTAAAGACATGGCGGCTGAACTTGAAACTCAGCTAAACCATTTTAAGGAGAAGGCTTACACTGACCCACTGACAGGGCTGAGCAACAGGTGGTTCTTCTTTGAATCGGCAACAAAGTTCTACCAGTTTGAGGAAAGGCGTGATGAACCAGTGGCTGTTCTCATGATTGATGTGGACGACTTCAAAAAGATAAATGACACTTACGGCCACGACGTGGGGGATCAGGTTCTCAAGAACCTCGCTGCGGTTATTAAAGGTAACGTTCGCTCTTCCGACATAGCGGCTCGTTTCGGTGGTGAGGAATTTATCATTTTTCTCCCTGCTACCAACGAAGAGGGAGCGGTGCTCGTTGCTGAGAGGATCAGACAGGGCTTTAAAAAGCTTGCGGTTGATGTAAACGGAGAGAAGATTAGCACAACGGTTAGCATTGGGATTGCGGTTAAGGAGGGTAGAGAATCCCTTGAAGAACTCATAAAAAAGGCAGATATGGCCCTTTATGAGGCAAAGAAGCAGGGCAAGGACAAGGTAATTGTTTTTAAAGGTACAGAGGGATCTCCTGAGCAGGATTCCCCAGTGCCCGAATCACAAGCGACTCAATAGCTTTCTTCGTCAGGGAGTTAAGGTGAGCCTGAGTTTTGATAAAGCTGTGGAAGAGAACACCCGAGGTTTCAAGGCCAAGACCCCTGTCGAGGGTAACCTTGTCCGCCCATGTTTTTAATTTCCCGTTCAGAGATCTGATCAGAGGGTTTTTTGTATTGAGACCCCCTGCTGTTTTCTTTCCCACAAACTGGTAGCCTCTGACTTTTCCTTCAAGGAGGAATACCTTAACGAGGTAGGGACCTTTCTCTGCAACTACCGTGTCTTCGGCATCCTCAAAGATTCCGCCAGAACCTGCTGTTACGGTTCTTGTTTTAACAGCGTTATAGTCAACGAGTCCCGGATTCCTGACTTCTTTCCCCGCCATGTTGAAACCCGCTATGTAACCAGATTGCTGGGCAGGCGGAAAGAGGGCTATCCACCTGTGATTTCCCCAGACATCTAATCCCGAGGCTATATCCCCGCTTGCAAAAACATCTGGATCGGAGGTCTGCTGGAATTCGTTGACCAGAATTCCCCCGACGGGTCTCCCAAGATTCTCATCCATGTGTATCTTGATGTCGGTTCCCTCAACAAGATAGGTTCTCGGTCTTACCCCTGTGGATACGATGACCATATCCGTTTCAATGGTGAAGGACCTGTCCGAGCCCCTCGGTTTGATCTCAACCGCCTCAACCCAGTCGTTCCCGTGAAAGGCAACCACCTGATGCTCAAGATATATCCTTATCCCCGTTTCCTTCTGGAGGATTTCCCCATAAACCCTTCCCATTTCGTGGTCAAGCATCCTTGGGAGAACCCTGTCAAAGATCTCAACCACTGAGACCTCTACGCCAAGATGCCAGAGGGTTTCTGCATCCTCAATACCTATTGGACCAGCACCAACTATGACAGCTTTCCTTACCTTTCCGGAGGTTATCCATTCCCTTATCTGCAGGGCGTCATCAAGAGTCTTGGCTGTGGTGACTCCTTTGAGATCAACTCCATCAATAGGTGGAACAAAGGCGTAAGCTCCCGCTGCAAGTAGGCACCTGTCGTAACCAAACTCCTCTCCACCCTTCGTAATTACTACCTTTTTCTTGTTGTCAATTCTGACCACTTCCTTTTCCCTGAGGAAATTGGCCTTCATCCTTTCGTAAAATTCGTCACCCCCTTTGAAGAAGAGTGCCCTCGGATGGATATCATCCCTGATCACGTTTTCCATACAGTTTGGGGCATAGCCCGGATGTTTTTCATCAGAGAGTATGGTGATTTCGCTTTCCCTGTCAACGGATCTAAAGGCCTCCACAGCACTGAGGGCTGAGGGACCGTTTCCGACTATGACTACCTTCATTTCATAGTCCGAGTATGAACTCTGTAAGAGTTCTCACACCAAACCCAGTACCACCCTGGGTGTAGTAGCCATACTCCTCACGTGACCAGGCGGGACCGGCAATATCAAGGTGTGCCCACTCAATTCCCTCATCAACGAACTCTTCCAGGAACATAGCGGCGGTAATGGCACCGCCATACCTTCCTCCGGTATTGATCACATCTGCGGGACCCTTCTTTATCTTCTTGCGCAGTCTCTCATCATCAAGAGGAAGTTTCCAGAGCCTCTCGCCGGTCCCTTTGCTGATCTCTTCAAGCCTTCTGGCAAGACTTTCTGAATTGCTGAAGAGCCCGGCCGTGAACTCACCAAGGGCAACCATACAGGCGCCTGTAAGAGTTGCCATGTCAATAATAACCGAGGGTTTCAGCTCGCTTGCGTAGGATAGAGCGTCTGCAAGTGTAACTCTTCCTTCCGCATCGGTATTGTCAATCTCTATGAACTTTCCGTTTTTTGCCCTTATTATGTCATCGGGCCTGTAGGCAGTTCCAGAAGGCATGTTCTCCGCTGCTCCGATGATCCCGTGGACCTCCACCTGGGGCTTTAGCTGTGCTATAGCTCTCATTATCCCCAGCACACCGCAGGCACCTGACTTGTCCATCTTCATCGTCCTCATGTAATCGCCGGGCTTGATATTGAGTCCACCGCTGTCAAAGGTGAGGCCCTTGCCGACTATCGCTATCCTGTCCTTTGGCTTTCCCTTAGGTTTGTAGGTAAGGTGGATAAACCTTGGAGGTGTTGAGGATCCCTTGCCCACACTCCACAAGGCAAGCATCCCCATCTTCTGGATTTGCTTTTCATCGTATATCTTGCAGTCCAGACCGTATTCCTTGGCAAGCTTCTTAGCTTCCTGGGCGAGGGTTTCGGGGTTGATTACGTTTCCGGGTTCATTGACAAGGCTTCTTGCATAGTTCTGCGCCTCGGCAAGGATCTTTCCCTTCTCAAGGGCTTCCTTGTCTGAGGTGTATATAAGGATCCTTGAGACTTCAAAGGGCTCCTCTTCCTTTTCCTTTCTATATTTGTCAAAACGATAACTTCCCAGAACCGCACCTTCTGCAAGAGCCTGGGTAATATGAGGGTCTTCTTTCTGGCAGAGGAACAGGGATTCTTCAACTCTATCTTTCCTCATAGCCTTAACTGCAAGGGCAGATGCTTTCCTGAAGGTGTCTGCACCTGACTTCTCTTTTGTACCCAGACCTATGAGGTAGACCAGGGGAATTCTTGTCCCGGGGAGGGGTATTGAAAGAGCCTCGCCTTCCTTACCTTTAAAGGTCTTTACCTCAAGAGCTTTGCGTACCCTTCCTGAAATGGCTCTTCCAAGCTTTTGCAGTGGTCTAACCTCGCCTTCATATACGAAAAGTACCGCTGATTTTATCTCTAAGGTTTTGAGATTACCTTCCCAGGCATCAACAACCATAACTGACCTCCAGGAGAATAATGTTATAAGTTTATCTGAATGGAAGGCAAAGAGAAGAGCGAAGCGAGGGCCGTTGAAGAGAGCATAACCCTCGCAGGGGAGGCAGTCAAGTCTGCTCCCGAGCTTGTGGGTGTTCCAACAGGAGTGCCGGGACTCGATGACCTCTTTTTCATCGCGGTTTTTGAAAATGGTAAGGCTGTTAAGAGGCCGCTGGGAGGATTCCCCAGATACGCAGTGGTCAATCTCACGGGAGTCTCAGATACGGGAAAATCTCTGATGGCAGAGCAGTTTGCCCTGAGGCAGGCCCAGAGGGGCGAAGCGGTCGCCTTTGTCACCGTTGAAAGCCCTGCCCCCTTTGTGACGATGGGCCTCAGGGAAAGGTCTTCCGCTATGGGGATCAACTTCAAGGATGTTGAGGACCGTATAGTTCTTATTGACGCTGCATCCTACAGCATTCTCAGGGAGAACATCCCATCCCTCCTTTCAACCCTTGCGACTGCCATCAAAAGGTACGGGGTCAAGCACACCGTCATAGATTCGGTGACGGGACTTTACGAGGCAAAGGAGATGATGGCAAGGAGCGTGGTACGTCAGCTCTTTAACTTCCTCAAGAAATGGCACCAGACTGCCCTCCTCGTGTCCCAGAAGAGGAGCGGTCATGAGGAGCTATCGGCGGAGGCGGCCGGCGGATATGCGGTAAGCCACATAGTCGACTGCACCCTCGTCCTTGCCAAAGAACTCATCATGACCAAGTCCCACGCCCAGCTTTACAGAAGGAGCATCGGCGAGGTTGTGAGGATGATAAGAGTTGATGGGTGCAGGCTCTGCGGTCACGACACGAGGCTCAGATTCCTTGAGATAGATGAAACAGGGCTTGTAAGGGTCGGGGACCCTATTTCATCCGCCTGATCAGCTCCTCTAAAACTTCCGTCACTTCAACATCCGACAGGATCAGGGATAGAACGAGAAAGTACAGAAGGTCTGCGGTCTCTGCTCTTATATCACCTGCCTTTCCGTTTTTAAGGGCAATGAGAGCTTCCACAGACTCTTCGCCGAGTTTCTGGAGCACTCTGTCCTTACCCTGACTCACGATCTTTGCTGTGTAGGATCCATCCGGCTTTTTTTCTATTCTTTCCTTGAGGATCTCCTCAAGCCTCTGGAGTGCCTCAAAGGGGAGGGGCTTTGATACCTTATCGCCTTTTATTGTTCTGAAGAAGCAGTTTCTCTCACCGGTATGGCAGGCTCTGTTCTTTTCCTGGTCAACCACGTATATCAGGACATCCTCATCGCAGTCAACCCTGACTTCCCTTACCCTCTGTGTTTCCCCTGAGGTCTCGCCCTTTTTCCAGATCTGTTTCCTTGACCTTGAGTAGTAGTGGGCAAAGCCCGTCTCAAGGGTTTTCTTTATCGCTTCTTCATTTGCCCAGGCGAACATCCTGACCTCTCCCGTCCTGTAATCCTGGGCGATAACCGGGATCAGACCATCTTCATTGAATCTTAAACGAAGCATTGAATTAATGATATTTATTCCTGCTCCCTTTTCAAATTCCTGTAATGTTCACCATATTTTCTATCAACTTTCAGTATGTGAGAATAGAGCCATGCCCAGGCCACTGATACCGCTGTTCTGAACTCTCTTTATCAATCAGGACCCTGTGCTGGTTGTCCATCACCTCGACGGCAGTGGCTCCCGTCTTATCTGGTACAGAGTTATACAGCATAAGCCTTTACAGTATCAACGAGGAATTTGACCTTTTCGAAGTCCATATCCGGTGCAAGGCCGTGGCCAAGGTTGAATATGTAGCCCGTTTTCCTCGGGATGCTCCTGAGAAGTTCAAGAGTCTTTAACCTTATGGTTTCTTCCCTGCAGTAAAGAACTCCCGGATCAAGGTTGCCCTGAAACACCTTATCGGTCCTCAGCATTAGCGAAGGCAAATCCACGCTCCAGTCAACGGAAAGAACGTCCGCCTTTAGCTGAAGGGTGTTATCCATAAAGGAGGAAGATCCCCTGAAGAAGTATATAAGGGGAACATCGTAATTCCTCTTGAGTCTATTCATCAATTCTGAAACGTAAGGAAAAACGTATTCCTCATAGTCCCCTGCAGGGAGAGTCTGACACCAGCTGTCAAAGACCTGAATTATGTGAGCGCCAGCCTCAATCTGGGCTGAGAGGTAGCTGATAAGAGTTTCTGTAAGTATTTCCATCAGTCTGTGAAAGTCATACTCCCTTTCCCACATGAAGACCTTTGTCTCCCTAAATTCCCTCGTTGCACCTCCCTCAATCATATAGCTTGCAAGGGTGAAGGGTGCACCGCCAAAGCCAATGACGGGAACCTCGTCCTGATCGTTGACGGCCCTCCTTATTATCTCGTAAACATATCCGTTTCCCGATGGGTCATAACTCTTTAGTGAAGAGACTTTTTTATCCCAGAATACCTTAGGACCTTCGCCTTCGGCGAAGGTGACTTCAACACCTAAAACCTCAAGGGGCACAAGGATATCGGAGAAGATTATGACCGCATCAACGCCGAGGAGTCTGAGGGGAAGGAGGGACGCTTTTGTTGCAAGGTCAACGTTTTTGCAGAAGCTCAGGAAGTCCCTCTCCCTTTCTCTTAGCTCTCTGTACTCCTTCATGTATCTGCCTGCCTGACGCATGAGCCAGACGGGAAATCTCTCTACAGGCTCTTTTCTAATGGATCTGAGGATGAGGTCGTTTTTTGGCATGTATTGATTATATGAGATAAGTCCTTTGCAGGTGCCGGTGCTGTTGATTAAAATAGCGGTGTGTTTGATAAGCTCAAGAAGATCCTCGGCGGCGGATCTCCGCAGGAGGAAGCCCAGACTCAAACCGCGCCTGACCTTTCAAAAGCAAGGCCACTCACCGAAGAGGAGCTTGAAACCTTTAAGAAGGGTATGGGGATAACGCCCCACAACTACTGGACCTGGGCGAGCAGAACAAATAACTTCAAGCTCATGACCGACGGTGAGTATATCTGGGTTGATGGCTTTGAGGAACATGTCGGCAAACAACTACCCCTCACGCAGGCAAGAGCCTGGAGCTGGCAGTTTGTAAAGGACCGCCTGCAGGATTTCGGAGGAGAGGGTTAAAATTATCCTTCATGACTGAAGTTATAAAGGTAAGTACTCCACAGCATACCTGTGCTGTAAACGTCACGCCTCAGGTGAGAGATGTTGTCAGAAAGTCTGGTGTTTCTGAGGGGCTGTGTCTTATTTATGTTCCTCACACCACAGCCTGTGTCTTCATCAACGAGGGTGCTGATCCCGACGTGGTCAAGGATATACTTTACATGCTTGAGAAGCTTGTTCCATGGAGTGATTCTGGATACGATCACGCAGAAGGGAATTCTGCGGCTCATATAAGGAGCAGTATAATCGGGAATTCAAGGATAGTTCCCCTATCTAACGGAGACCTGATCCTTGGAACCTGGGAATCTATCTTCTTGGCTGAGTTTGATGGTCCCAGACAGAGGAAGGTAGTGGTCAAAGTCATTAAGGAGGACTGATGGAAACCCTGATAGCTTTTCTTGTTCTTATCGGTATACTTGTTTGGTTCCATGAGCTCGGGCACTTTCTCTTTGCCAAGTTCTTTGGGGTTAAGGTTGAGATCTTCTCAATAGGTTTTGGACCCCCAATTGCGAGGAAGCAGGTAGGGGAAACCGTATATCAGATCGCTGTTATTC
>JALTVH010000266.1 GCA_027049085.1 Aquificaceae bacterium
CCCTTCAACAACAGGTAATGGTTGCACTGTAAGCTCTGCCGGTACAGGTCCTGCCACAGTTAACTTTAACTGTGTTAAGACAGTTGCAGGAAAAGAAATATACGCAGGTGCAACAGTATCTCGCATTATTGATGATTATGGAAGGGAGCTCGGAAGGGCCTTCGGGGTGTTTGTGTGGTATTTTGAGCCAAAAACAGATAGATTCACCAGCATCAAATCACTTGTGTTTAAAGAATACGAGGGTAAGCAATGAATAGAGGATACTCTCTGATTGAGCTTATAGTCACTATCGTCATTATCCTTATTCTTGGAGCCGGTGCTGTATCGGCCTACCTCTTTGTATTTAGAAAAGGCATTGAAGCACCCACAATTATTAAGGATGAAATGGAACTCCAGCTTTCCCTTGCCCAGCTTCTTAAAGATGTGGAAAGCATAGGTTTTGGAATGATCAATACCTACCTCAATGCTGGAAATTCATGCAATTTTTCAGATCTATTAACCAATAATCAGGCTGTATCAATTTGCACAAGCCCCATTCAATTATTGTTCTTAAGCCTGTCTTCCAGAAGCCAGAAAGACTCAGGCTGCTGGGGATACACTGATAAAACAGGTTGTGTCATCATCAGGAGCGGAACAAAAAGCGCCCTTGGCTTTGATTGCCCGACAAGCGGTTTAACCGCCACTGATTATATAGCTACAGACTTTTACAAAATTTCAACATCCTCATGTACGGCAGATACTACATGTCCAGCAGATATAAGATGTGGGCCTGACAAGCTGGTTTTCTACACAGGTGGCAACTCATATCCAGGCGATTTTGCAGCAAGATATTACCTCAGCTCTACAAACGTTCCCGATGAGTGTGCAGCAGGGACAAGTGTGCTTGTTAAGGAAATAAACGGTGATGTTGCCCAGCCTGTTATATCCTGCGTTCACACATTCAGAGTCTTTTATTTAATCAAAAATATAACAGGTGCAGGCATATCCTTTACTTACGGTACTACACCTCCTTCTAACATTAAAGACCTCAAAGGCATAAGACTTTGCCTCCTAGTTCAGGTGGGAAAAAGGAGGGAATCGGTATTTACACCTCAAAATCTTTCTACCAACTGCGGAGGACCAGCAGCAATTACCTCTGATCAGAGGTATTACCGGTGGAAAGCTATTGAGTTAGATATACCTGTGAGGAATTTAAAATGAGGAAGGAAAGAGGTGCAACTCTTATAACTGTACTTGTCATTGGGGTGGTTAGCTTGGTCTTTATGGCGGGCATCTATTACCTGCTAACAAGGAGTCTTCAGGTAAGTGGATCTGTACCTGTCTATCTGAGCCTACGTGATGCAGCGGCAAGCGGTGCACACTACGCAGCATCTCAGATCCAAAAGGGAACCATTATGATCGACAGGCTTTACGACTGCATAAGCAGTCCGATAGTCCTCAAGTTCAAGCTCAAAGATACAGGTTCCACGTTCAAGAATACGGTAACTGTATGTCTGATAGGATACTCACCCCCGCCAGGCTTCAAAGAACAGGGCGTTGGATACTCCAAGGTTATCCCCGGACAGAAAGGATACATTTATCTAATAGATTCAATAGCGGAAGGTCCCAACAATACATACTCAAAGGTTGAGGCGGCTTACACACCATAAAGAAAGACCGCACCTATTACAGAATCAGTCATAGAGAACAGTGGGTGTAAGGAAGATTAACAGCTCTTTGTCTTCAATTGATTTCGTTTCCTGACCGAAAAGCCACTTGAGTATTGGAACTCTGATTAGTCCGGGTACACCACTCGTTGTTACGTTGTCCTGTGAGTCTATTATTCCACCTATAACAAGGGTATCACCGTCGTTAACTATAACCTTGGTAGTCAGTTCATTGGTATCAATAACTGGTCCAACAGGTGTATCCTCACCAACCGTATCCTTAGTGAGCTTAATATCAAGGAGGACTCTTCCATCAGGTGAGATTATGGG
>JALTVH010000267.1 GCA_027049085.1 Aquificaceae bacterium
ACAATGCTTGCCAAGAACATAATTGAAAAGGATGACATGATAGATGAGCTTTACCACCAGCTTGAGAGAGAACTGATTACTTACGTAATGGAAGACCCAAGAAATATCAAGAGAGTAATTCACCTTTCCTTTGTCGCCCGCCACTTTGAGAGGATAGCGGACCATGCGGAGAACATAGCGGAGGTGGCGATCTACTGGGCGGAAGGTGAGATGATCAAACACCACAGGATCAAAGAGGAGTGAACAGGAAAAGGGTATTCATCTTTTCCATTCTCGTAGTCCTTCTGATCGCCGTCAACGTAGGTTTTTACGAAAACCTCAAGAATTACCCAGAGGTCAATTACTACCTGCTCCTTCTGGCAATAAACATCAACCTCATTGCCCTGATAGTTCTCACCGCAGTGGTTTTGAGAAAACTGATCAAGGTTTACCTTGGCACTCGAAGGAACATCCTCAGGCGCAAGCTGGCAAACATCCTTTTCCTGTATCTCTTCATCCCTCTGCTTATCCTAAATGTTGCCCTCACGATCATGATAGTTCAGACAACCAAGTCCTACTTCAGCTCAAAGACCTTCGCTCTATCAGCCTCCTCCAAGGAAGTCTATCAGCACCTCTACAAGCTTGAGCTTGAAAAGATAAACATGTACAAGAGGATCATCTCCACCTTCCTGGACAACGGTCTCGTTGATGAGATCAGGTCCTTTCAGGAGGTCAAGAGCGTAATAAGAGTTTCAGATTGCGATTACGAGGTTGCGGAAGGTGAGTTCAGCTACACCCTCTGCCTCAAAACAATGGTTGGAAACTTCAAGGTTGAGATAAACAAAGACATAAAGCTAATTCAGGATATTTCAGCCTTCGGACAGCTGGCAGGTGAAGTAAGAGCCTTCGTAAAAACGAGGGACATAATCACTGGAATTTTTGTGTTTTTCATCGTGTTTATTGCCCTTATTACACTTCTTGCAACTGTGTGGCTCGGGATGCTCGTAGCAAGGCACATAAGTCAGCCCATTGAAAACCTTGCCGAAAAAGCTATGAGGATCGCCCACGGTGACCTTGGGGTTGAAGTTGAAGAGATCTCCACGGGAGATGAAATAGAGAGACTATCTAAAGCCTTCAAGATGATGAAAGATAACCTCCAGCAGATGTACAACAGGCTCAAAAAAGAGAGAGACCTTCTTGAGAAATTATTGGACACCCTCCCCGTCGGCGTCCTTTATCTGGGAAAGGATGGCAAACCAATAAGGATCAACAGAACCTTCAGAGAAAGCCTAGCCAGGGAAGAGGAAGCCATTGATTTTCTCAAAAACGCTGAAAAGAGCAGAAATTACAGGGTTGAAAGGATAGAGGGGGATGAGGGAGACATATTTATAGTTGAAGACATTAGCTCAATCGTTCTGGCAGAGAGGTTCACCACCTGGCAGGAAGCTGTGAAACGTATAGCCCACGAGATCAAAAACCCCCTGACGCCGATAAGGCTGAATCTTGAGAGGCTCAGGCGTTATGCAGAGGAAGAAGAAATAGACAGGGGCAAGTTCAGGGAGCTTGTTAGCATCATCCTCAAGGAGCTTGAGAGGATAAGCGACCTGGTAAACCAGTTCAAATCTCTTTCAGCTTCAAGGGAAATTCATCCCCAGCAGATCAGCTTATCTTCCGTTATGAAGGATATAAGGAAGCTTTACTCTTCAGCTGGTCTTGATATAGCCCTTGAAGGAGACAGAATTATTACCGCAGACCCTTCTCTCCTTAGGGAAATGTTCTTTAACCTCATAAACAACTCAGTTGAGTGGGGTGCATCAAGGATCATGATCACCGTTGACAGAGACTATCTTGAATATAGAGACAATGGAAAGGGAATAGAGGTAGAAAAACTTGAGGACATCTTCATCCCCTATTACTCAAATAACCCTCAGGGTATGGGAATCGGAATGGCGGTGGTAAAGAAGATAGTAGAAGACCACGGGTGGAGTATAAAAGCCCTTCCTTCAGAAAAGGGTGCTCACTTTGTGATAGAGTTCAACTCTAAAAGTTGAAGAGCCTGAAGAATCAGAGTTAACTGGGTTTCCCACAGGGTATCGAGTTCCTCAAAAACTGCCTCTTCTTGATCCTCCCTGCTTAACGCTTTAAAGGCTTCTGATTTAACTCCCCTCTGGTGAAGAAGAAGGGGAACAAAAAGCTTACCGAGAGCGTAAAAAACAAAGGCTACCTCAATGTCAGATAGGTTGGGAAAGCCGTTAAAGGTTCTGTAGGTCTTTAATCCCGCCCAGTTGGTCCAGGCTCTAACCTCCGGGTCCTCCACCCTCTCTTCCATTCCTCCAACGTACATTGCCCTTATTGCTGTTAACAACCTCTCTTCTGGAACTTCGCCAGATTCGCCTCTGATTTCTTCTTTAACATCAGTAAGGCCTGAACTCAGGATCTTCTCGTAATCCCTTAGGAACCTCTCTTTCCATGAAAGGAACCTGTGAACTTCCTGAAAGGGGAGTTTCATCCAACTTCCTCAGGCTTTTCAAACCTCTCCAGAACTTCCGGAGGCGGTTCTTCTTGAGGAAAATCTTCTTTGAACTCATTGTGATAACCACATACTGGACACTTTATCTCAACGGTGTAACCCTCGTGGAGGTGGCCAACATCCCATCCACAGAGAGGACACTCTCCTTCTTCCGCCTTTAAAACATCCATCAGGCTGTTACCGTTTGATATGTATCTCCTTACAGACCTCACCTTTATAAGCGCCCTTTCCACCTCCTCACTGTTCCATTCAGCACCGCACTCAAGACAGCGGTACTCAACGTACTTGCCTTCTTTGAGGAGTTTAATCACTTCCCTTGAAGCGCACTGGTCATCTATGCAGATCTCCCCGATCTCTTTTCTGGCAAGCTTATCAAGTATCCTGCTGAAGATCTCTCCGTCAAGCCTCATCGGGATGTCGTAGGACCTGTAGCCACAGCACTCACAGGTTGCCTCAACCCTCGGATAGGGCTCTGAGTACTCACAAACCTTCAGAGCTATTCTGTGACAGTTAGGGCAGAGCTCTCTGTGCTCAAGACATCTTACATTCAAAGGTTTTCCTCCATCCGCTCAATTAATTCTACAACAATGGCAAAGTCCTCATCTCCTCTGACCCTCAGAACCAGATCCTTAACCGTTACATCACCCACAGCTACCTTTGGGATCCCCTCAATGTTCTTGAAGCCTTCCATAAGAACAACATCGCAGTCTCCGAATCTTTCTTCAATGAATTTCCTCAGGTCAGCGGGAGTGCTCTCCCAGATGGTGGTTTCCGCAGGAGAAATCAGGCACCTCTTATCTGCAAGGCCTCTCAACCTGTCAGTGTCTGAACCCTCCCTGTCGGTTATACCATGACCCTTGGGGTCGTGCTTTATGTAACCAACGCGAAGGCCCCTCTTCCTGAGCTCCTTTACAACCTTTTCAATAAGAGTTGTCTTCCCGGAATTGTGGTAGCCAGAAATTGCTATAACCTTCATTTTTCTATTATTATGAATTCTATGGAAGTTCTTGAGCTCTGGAGGAAAAACCTTGAGAGGACAAAGAGCGAGAGGACAACTACTTCCTATATGAGGCACGTCAACTGCTTTATAAAGACCCTCGGTATTGAACAGGAGGAAGAATTGCTTAACCTCCCGCCATCCCAGATATTTAACTACATAGACAAGGCAAGCCTTGGACCTTCATCACTTCTGGCTAATCTTTCTGCTCTAAAGCACTTTCTGAGGTTTCTGGTCAGGAGGGAATTTATTTCAAGGGAAAGGTTTGCAGACCTTGAGCAGGCTATTGAAGAGGCACGAGAGGAGATAAATTCAAAAAAGGACCCTGTTTACCCCAAAGCCCTGACAAGGGAAGAGGTAGAGAAGATATTCTCAGCGGTGAAGGGCAATAGGTATGAAAAGATTTACTCCCTGTTCCTTTACAGCGGTATAAGACTTGGCGAGTACGAAAAGCTAACAAAGGACAGTTTTTACCTGGATAAAAGCGGAATACTGTGGATCAAACTCAAGCCTCACATGACCAAAAGGAAGAAGGGGAGAATAGCACCTGTGCTCGGACCAACTAAGGATGAAACCATAGAAGCAACGGAAAGGATCCTCAAGTGGATTGAGAATTACGAGGAAAATTTCTCTGTGAAGAGGGGAGTCCTTCAGGTATATACGGACAGACTTTCTAAGAGGCTTGATATACCTTTCAGCGTTCACAGCTTCAGACATACATACATTACTAATCTGGTCAACAGTGGATTCCCTGTTGAAGTAGTAAAGGAGTTTGCAGGGCACGCAAGCGTCAAAACTACAATTGAGACCTACTACAAGTTCAGCCAGCACAGAGCCGAAACCCTCGTGAGGAATTTCCTCCAGATGATATGAAAGTCTTTTTTATACTGACCATATTCCCTGAAATCATACGTACCTATACCTCCTACGGGATCATCAAACAGGCAATAAAAAAGGGTATGGCTCAGGTTCACCCACTTGACCTCAGAAACTACGCAGAAAAGGGAGAGGTTGACGATAAAGCCTTCGGCGGTGTGCCGGGAATGGTCCTCAAGCCGGAGCCTGTTTTCAAAGCCTACGACCAGCTATGCAAGGATAGTGGTAAACCCTTTGTGATCGTTCCCCAGCCCTGGGGAAAGATCTTTGACCAGAAACTTGCAGAAGAACTTAAAGAAAAGGACAGGATACTGATTATCTGCGGTAGGTACGAGGGGATCGATGAAAGAGTGAAAGAAATAACTGACCTGGAAGTCTCTGTGGGAGACTTCGTTTTATCGGGAGGAGAGCTTCCCGCCCTGATGATCACCGAGGCGGTAATAAGGCTTATTCCTGGTGCAGTTAGTGAACCTGAAAGCCTCAGGAAGGATTCCTTTTCGGGAAGGTGGCTGGGCTACCCCGTTTACACAAAGCCAAGGGAATTCAGAGGAATGAAGGTGCCTGAGGTTCTCTTATCTGGAAACCACAGGCTAATTGAACAGTGGTGTCTCTTTCAGAGCATCAAAAAAACCCTTGACCACAGACCTGACCTAATTCCTGAAGATTTGACAGATTTGGAACTGTCAATGATTGATGCAATTAAAAAAGGTTTGAGCTTTGATGAGTGGATCAAAAAGTGTTCCTCTAAAATCTCCTCATGAACCTTTTAAGCTTTGCTATTGCCTCTCCTTTTATCTGAGATACCCTTGAAACGGAACAGTCAAGGATCTTTGCAACTTCTTTGAGTGGAAGTTCTTCATAAAAGATAAGCTGAATAACCACCTTTTCCCTCTCATCAAGCTTATCTATTGCTTCCTTTAGCTTCTCAACAAGATCTTTCTGAACGATCTCATCCTCAACGTCGTACTTTTTTGAACTTATTACCTCTTCATAGCTTCTCTTTTCTTCGGTGAAAACATCCTCAAGGTTCAGAACATAGGAGAAGGAGATCCTGCTCAGGTCGTGCTGGAGGGTTTCAACATCCTCTCCGAGGTACTCGGCAACCTCCTCATCGGTGGGCTCCCTCCCGTGTTTTTCAGTTAGCTCCTTAAGAGCCTCTCTTATCTTTCTCTCTTTTTCTCTAACCCTTCTGCTACCAAAATCCAGGCTCCTCAGATAATCATAAATGGCACCCCTTATTCTTATCTTTAAATAACTCTCAGGGTTTCTGTGGGCATCAAGCTTTTCAAGAGCTTTGATAAGACCAATTATGCCGTGACCTATCAGGTCTCTCACATCTATGGTTGGCGGTATATGCCTCTTAACGCTGAAAGCTATGCTCTTTACAAGGGGTAGATACTTGAGTACAAGCTCTTCCCTTTCCTTCTCGTGGATTGAGTACGGATTTTTCATTTTCCAAACAGCCCTGAGAGAATTCTGTTCCAGAAACCACGCTTGGGCTTAATGAGGTCCATGTCCATTTTGGTGAGAATATTATACACGTCGTCGGTGAGACCGCTGTCAAAAGGATCCTGATCAATGATCTTCCTTATGAGAGTCTTACGGTAGCGAATGCTCCCCAGATAGCTTATCCTCGCCCTCGTGTACTTCTCAGCCAGGATCCTCACGCTCTCATATACCTTGATGCCTTCCCTATCACCTTCCACTTTGTTAACAACGAGGTAAAAGTCCTCTACACCACTTTCCCTGTTGATGATCTTGATAAGAGCATAGGCGTCTGCCACAGCTGTCGGCTCCGGTGTGGTCAGGATAATTGGAAAGTCAGAGGAGGAAACAACAGTTAAGGTGTCATCGTGGATACCCGGCGGTGTGTCAAAAATAACATAGTCATAGTTGTCTTCCGCAAGTTCCTGGAGTCTTCTGACAAGATTGAGGACCTGATCTCTGGGGAGTTTGGCAAGCTCAGAGATCCCGTTACCACTGGATATGAAGGATAGGTTATCCCTTACCTTGACGATGATATCATCAAAGGTTGCATCACCGTAAAAGAAGTGTGTGAGGTTCTTCTGGGGTGTGAGGCCGAGCATGAGGTGTACGTTGCTAAGTCCAAAGTCCGCATCAATAATCAAAACGCTGTTCCCACTGTCAGCAAGACACCTTCCGATGTTGATTGAAAGAAGAGTTTTACCTACACCACCCTTTCCGCTGGCAATAGCAACGTAACGGGTTCCCTCCGAACCCTCCCTATGCCTGAGATGAATTGCCTGCTGATTTAAGCTCATGTCTCTCCTCTATGATCAATTTTGCCAGATAATCATGACTTGCCATAACAATGTCATCGGGAACTGTCTGACCCGTTGTAAAGCAAAGAATAGGGAGCTTTGTCCTGTAGGCAACGTTGATGATGTTACCTGGATGGGAAGTCTCATCAAGCTTTGAAAATATAAGTCCCCGAAGAGGAAACATGCCGAACTGCATTATGACCTCGTACATGACCAGCTCGGAGAGATTGGCGCTGATGGTCAGATAGATGTGAGTTTCAAGGCTTTCAAGGAAAAGCTTGAGTTCGTTTAGCCTCAGGCGATCATGCTGGCTCCTGCCTGCAGTGTCCACCAGAACGACATCCCTTCCATCCATCTCGCGCATGCTTTTTACAAAACGGTCAGGAGTATCCGCCACTCTGAAGGGGATCTCCATAACGCTAACAAAGGCTTTAAGCTGCTCAACAGCACCTACTCTAAAGCTATCAAGGGTAATTACGCCAACACTTTTTCCTGACCTCTTGAGAAGGTAGCAAAGTTTGGCAAGGGTCGTTGTCTTTCCAACTCCGGTCGGTCCAAGAAGAACAACATTCCTCGGAGGCGACTCAAGAAAGTTACTGCCTTCAATTGAGACGCTACCTGAAAGACTTTCTATAATTGAATCATGAGGTTCTTCCTTAAAATCAAGCTTTCCAAGCTCAATATCGTAACCACAGGCGTCCTCAACTATCTTCTTGGCTATATCCTTCCTGACTCCCCTATAAATCATCCTCTCTAAAACTCTCTGAGCCCTCATGGAAAACTGCTGTGTTTCCCCCGCAACGGTTTCTTCGGTCTCACCCTTTTCCCTTACCGATTTGACCACCTCGTTGAGAGTGCTCTTCAGTCTCTCAAGCTCTTCATAAACTTTAATTTTCTCTTCAAACTCTTTTTGAAATTCGCTTTCACCTTCCTTTTCAGGTATCCCAACTGTTATTTCAAGGAGAGTGTCCGTAAAGAAGGGGAAAAATCTGTACTTTTTCCTTTTTATCACCCTTGAGGAAAGCACTATCGCATTGTCACCGTATGACCTTTTGAGCTCTTCAACCGCCTCCTGTAGAGAACCAACTACTATCTTTTCAGTCCTCATCAACTAATCCTAATATCTTCATATTCAATTGTTTTTCAAGTTCATTATAGGATAAAACAGCAACCTGAGGAAGATAGGGCTCAAGGGCTTTTCTTATATATCTCCTGAGATTTCCAGAAGTCAGGAGTACTGGTGACGCCTGAAACTGAACAAATTTTTCAACCTCCTTTGATATCTTTGGTGAAATTTTATTGAGAACTATATCTATAAACTCGTCTTCTTTGCCTTCGTTGATCAGGTGAATGAGTTTTGCTTCAGCTTTAGGTGATAGGGCTATAGCGTAAAGCGTTCCGTTAGTAAGGTAAAGTCTTGTTATTCTCTTTGAAAGGTTCTGGCGGACGAACTCGGTAAGGACATCGGGATCCTTGGTCTGCTCAATGTAATCTGCCAAAGTCTCAAGGATAGTCAAAAGGTCGTTGACGGGAATGCCTTCTCTCAAAAGGTTCTGAAGGACCCTATGAATAACACTGATAGGAACCTGCTCGGGAACAATGTCATTAACGACTTTGGGATACTTTTTGGAAAGCCTGTCAATCAGCTCTATTACCTCATTTCTTCCCAGAAGTTCATGAAGGTTCTTCTTGATAACCTCAGAAAGGTGGGTAATGATCGCAGTACTTATATCAACGACCATATAACCCTTTCTCTGCGCCTCTTCCTTCACCTCTTCTGTAACCCAGTAAGCCTTGAGGCCAAAAGCTGGATCCTTGGTTTCCACACCTTCAACTCCTCCCCTTGCCGTACCAAGGTCAACAGCCAAGTAGTACCCAGGCATGATCTCATACCTGTCCGCCTCTATTCCTTTAATAAGTATCTGGTACTCATTGGGTTGAAGCTTGAGGTTGTCCCTTATGTGTACGAGAGGCACTATAACACCGTATTCCTGGGCTATCTGTTTCCTCATTGTCCTTATTCTCTGAGGTATATCACCTCCTTGGGACTCGTCAACGTAGGGTATCAGACCGTAGCCAACTTCCATGGTTATGGCATCAGGTTGGGGAAGCAATTCTTCCTCGCCCTCTTCTCTTTTCCTCTGCTCCTCCCTCTTCTGCTCCTCAACCATCTTCTCAAGCTCTTTTATCTGCTTTTCCTTTAGGTTTCTGTTCATCACAAAATAAAGACCGCCGAGGATGCCAGACATTAAGAAAAAAGGAAGAATGGGAAGACCCGGAATCAGGCCAATAAAGAGGAGAAGGGCCGAGGAAAAAAGTAATACCCGGGGTTCCTTTGAAAATTCCTCAGCTATAACATTGCCGATCTCCTCACCCGAAGAGCTCTTTGTCGTAATTATTCCCGCAGCAGTTGAGAGTATAAGGGCAGGGATCTGGGCGGCAAGGCCCTCACCTACGGTCAGCAAAGTGTAAGTGTTAAGAGCATCCATAAAGTCCATACCCTTAAAGACAAGCCCTACAATGAGACCACCTACAAGACTGAGGAAGAGGATCAGGAGCGCTGCTATGGCGTCTCCCCTTATGAATTTGCTGGCACCGTCCATGGCCCCGTAAAAAGAGGCTTCCCTCTCAAGCTGAGCCCTCTTTTGCTTTGCTTCTTCTTCATTTATCAGCCCTGCGTTAAGATCAGCGTCTATGCTCATCTGTTTTCCGGGCATAGCATCAAGGGTGAATCTCGCCGCAACTTCGGAGATCCTCTCTGCACCTCTCGTAACAACGATGAAGTTGATAACGATAAAGATCAGGAATACAATTACCCCCACCACTACCTCGCCACCAACAACGAATTTTCCAAAACCCTCAATGATGTGACCCGCGGCATCAGTTCCTTCATGGCCGTATAGTAAGATTCGCCGCGCCGCAGCAATGTTCAGAGA
>JALTVH010000268.1 GCA_027049085.1 Aquificaceae bacterium
ACGTATGTGCAGTTTGCGGAAAGGATATTGACCTTAGACTCGCCTTCATTTTTATCCTTAAGGGAGGGAAGAAGATCCACACCTGCTGTGCCCACTGCGGTCTTATCAAGTATAAAAACCTTGATAGTGACCGAATAGATGTAGTGATGACGAGGGACTTTATAACCAATAATCCAATCAACGCTCTCTCTTCAGCCTTCGTGGTTGGGAGCTCTGCGGTTCCCTGCTGTCAGCCCTCAGCCTTTGCCTTTGGGAACCCGGAAGATGCAGAGAAGTTTGTTAAAGGATTTGGTGGAATTACCGCTGATTTTTACAGCGGTGTAGAAAAGATGCAGCAGTTGATGAAGAGAGGAAAAAGGGTTGATTTTTCCCTTTAGGGGGTAAGGGCATATGGCGGTTGATTACCAGCCTGTTTACCTTCTTGCAAGCGGTATGCTCCTTCAGGAAAGGAAGCTGGGTGTTGTGTCCAACAACCTTGCCAATGTGGACACACCATCCTTTAAAAGGGACCTTCTCACCGCCTTGTCATGGTTTACCGATGGTGGTCAGAAGGCACCAACCACAAACCCACAGGAACCCTCAAACAACTTTGTTTACCCTGTAATAGCTGACATAGGAACAGACTTCTCTCAGGGTGCACTGAAGTTTACAGGAAACACCTTTGACCTTGCCATTGAAGGAGAGGGCTTCTTTGCGGTTAACACCCCTCAGGGGGTAGCCTTTACGAGGAGGGGAGACTTCAGGCTTGACGTAAACGGATTTCTTGTTGATGTTAACGGGTACAGGGTCCTTGACCCGGCAATGAATGAAATTTCTATTGATCACGGTGAGGTGACTATAGACGAAGAAGGGAACATATACGTTGACGGTGTTCTACAGGGTTCAGTAGGCATCTTTTCCCTTGAGGATCCCCTCAAGGAAGGGAGAGATCTGTTTACAGGAACACCCAGAGCCTCTACGGATTTTAAAGTCAGGCAAGGTTTCCTTGAGATGTCCAACGTAAACGCTGTTGAGGAGCTTGTAAGGATGATTGACCTTACCAGAGCCCACGAGATCTTCTCAAGACTCATTCAGGCCGTTGATGAAATTCAGGGAAGGGTCAATACCCTGGCGGTATGAACTAAAAAAGACTCCTCTGCCTTGAGGAGGAATACACACGTTCCAGCTCCTTTATGAGGCTGTTCATTTCAAGCTCTTTCAGTCTCTCTACAAGCTTGTCTCTCTGAGGTGGTTTTACTTTCAGGTCATCAAGGTTTATGCTGATGTCCGCATCAAGCATCGGTTTAGTAAGCATGTAGGAAAGTTCAAGCACTTCCCTGTCCGCTTCCGGAAATCTCTTTTTGAAATCTTCCCATCTTTCAAGGATCCCTCTGACACCGCCGAACTCTTCAATGACCTTTGGTGCAGATTTTTTACCTATACCTTTTACGCCCTGTATGTTGTCAATGCTGTCACCAACAAGGGCAAGGTAATCTGCTACCATTTGGGGCGGAACTCCGAATTTTTCTTTTACCTTCTGGGATGTGAAAACTTCCCAGTTCATTGGATTGACGACTATTATTTTTTCGTTTACAAGCTGAAGCATGTCCTTATCTGGCGTGTAAACCTTTACCATGTGACATTCACTGCTGAACTTCATAGCAAGGATAGCTATCAGGTCATCTGCTTCAAAGCCCTCTTCCTCAATGATGGGTATGTTGAGGAGAGCGATCATTTCCTTTATCACAGGGATCTGTATCTTAAGGGGGTCAGGCATTGGCGGTCTTCCCGCCTTATATTCCCTGTAAACCTTCTCTCGTCTGGTGGGTGCCGGTGAGTCAAATACAATTCCAAGGTACTCAGGTGATTCGGATTTAAAGATAGCAAAGAGCATCCTGAGAAAGCCATAAATAGCGCCTGTGGGGAATCCTTTGGATGTGCTCAGAGGTGGTAGGGCAAAAAAGCCTCTGTATA
>JALTVH010000269.1 GCA_027049085.1 Aquificaceae bacterium
GTGTCAAGGTTACCCTATCCACCCGATTCAGGCGGGATAAAATAGGGGGTTGTGGAACCCTTGTTGTAGATAGAGAAGAGGCGGAGGTAATGATATGAATGTAGTTGCTATCGGTGGGGGCACGGGACTTTCAACCCTTCTCAGAGGTATCAAGAGGGAGGTTGGTGAGACCATTAGAGAGCTAACGGCTATAGTTACCGTCGCCGACAGCGGTGGCAGTACAGGGCGACTGAGGAAGATTTACAACATTCCAGCACCGGGAGACATAAGGAACTGCATAGTAGCTCTTTCAGACAGCGAGGAGATCATGCAGGATCTCTTCCAGTACCGCTTCAAGGGAGACGGTCTTGAAGGTCATGCCTTCGGGAACCTGTTTCTAACAGCCCTCTCCGAGGTGACGGGGAACTTCCTTGAGGCGGTAAAGCTCACTTCCCAGATACTGAGGACTAAGGGTGAGATAGTTCCTTCAACTGTAGAGAGCGTTCATATCGTTGCCCGTTTTTCTGATGGCGAAACGGTTGAGGGGGAGGAAGATATAACGGAGTACGGGAAAAAGGGTGATGTGAGAATTGAGGATATCTGGATTGAGCCTAAAACAGCAAGGGCACCTATTGAAGCTATAGCGGCTATTGAAACCGCAGACCTTATCATTTTCGGACCGGGGAGCCTCTTCACAAGTATAATTCCCAATCTTCTGATTAAGGAGATCCGGGAAGCAACAAACAGGAGTAAAGCCCACAAACTTTACGTTGTCAACGCCATGACCCAGCCCGGTGAGACCGACAGGATGACCGCCTTTGACCACATGAGAACCCTTATGAAGTTTGGAGGATTAAAGGAGATCAACTCGGTGGTTGTGAATACTAAGATGCCACCGAGCGACGTTCTAAATAAATACCTGAGCGAAGGGCAGGAACCTGTTACGCCCGATGTGGGCATGATAGCAAGACAGGGCGTATCGGTCTATTCCGATGACCTTATAGGCGAGCAGGACTCCTTTGTCCGTCACGATCCTGAAAGGTTGACGGATATGATCATGAAAATAATGAGGAATGAGATACTTTCTGGAGTTTGACACAGGGAAGCTTCCCGAAGAACAGTCTCAGGTTCTTATATGCGGTAGCGGGATAGGCGGTCTTACCTGCGCCATTGCACTGAAGGAGCTTGGGCTAAGCCCTGTTATTCTCACAAGGGGTATAGGCAACACTTACTATTCTCAGGGTGGGATTGCCTCTGCCCTTCATCCGGGTGACAGTACAGATTCCCACTACCAGGACACCCTGAGGGCGGGGAGATTTATTAATGATCCGAGGGCTCTGAGGATCCTTGTGGAAGAAGGTGTGGAGAGGATCGCTGACCTTGAGAGGTGGGGCGTTTCCTTCGACCGAAAGGAAGGGGTTTACGAAACAACCACCGAGGGTGGTCACTCCTTTCCGAGGGTGCTCAAGGTTAAGGACTACACTGGCAGAGAGATCTACACAAGACTCCTTGATAGGGTTAAAAACCTCGGTGTTCCTATAATTCATGGTGAGCTTCAGGAAATACTTGGTGAGGAAAGGGTTGAGGGTGTTCTTTATACCGAGGGACAAACTCTAAAAAGGATTGTCACGTCAGTTTTAGTTCTTGCAACGGGCGGTGCTGCCTCAATGTTCAGGCACACTTCCAACCCTTTGACCGTTAGGGGTGATGGAATCGGGATTGCCATCCGTTCCGGTGTGGCGATCAGGAACCCGGAGTTTGTTCAGTTTCATCCAACGGTTCTTAAGGGTACGAACCTCCTTATATCTGAGGCGGTCAGGGGCGAGGGAGCGATTCTCATAGACTGCGGAGGGGAGAGGTTTGTTGATGAGCTCCTTCCGAGAGATGTTGTCGCAAGGGCTATATACCAGAAGCTGAAGGAGGGCTGTGAGGTTTTCCTTGATATGAGGGACCTGAGGAAGAAGGGTA
>JALTVH010000270.1 GCA_027049085.1 Aquificaceae bacterium
CTGATGGGGAATCAGGAGGTCAACCTCCTGGGGGCTTATACCTGCCTTTTCGCAAACATCCCTGCAGGCCTGCTCCATATTTCTTACCGCTACCTTGAAGAGCTCCCTTCCCTTCATCTTTATGTAGTCGTCACAATCAGCGTAAAGGATATCCCAGAGATCACCGTCCGAGTAAAGGGCTGTTGCCAGAATGTCCGACTCCTGATCTGAGTCTTCAACCACCACCGATCCAGCACCGTCGCCAAAGAGGACACAGGTGCTTCTATCCGACCAGTCAACAACCTCCGAGAGCTTCTCCGCACCTGTTACCAGAATCCTCTTTGCCTTGCCCGACTTGATAAGGGCGTCCGCCGTATCAAGGGCATAGATAAATCCACTGCATGCCGCGGAAAGGTCAAAGGCGTAACCCCTCTTCATCCCTATCTCTGACTGAAGGAGGCAGGCTGTTGAGGGGAATCTCTTTTCGGGTGTGAGGGTAGCCACGATAATAGCGTCAAGATCTGCAGGGGTGATGCCCGATTCCTTGAGGGCACTCAGGGATGCGTTCCTCGCAAGCTCAAGGACCGATTCCTCTTTGGCTATCCTCCTTTCCTTTATTCCCGTTCGTGTGGTAATCCACTCATCCGAGGTGTCAACGATCTTTTCAAGGTCGTGGTTCGTGAGAGTGCCTCTGGGAAGGTAAACGCCCGTTCCAGAGATCCTTGTTCCCATCAGATCTTTGCCTCTGCGGGTATGAGTTCCTTAATATTCTGCACCAGTTTATTGTTGAAATCCTTCTTTAAAAACTCGCCTGCTACCTTGATGGCATTCCTGATTGCCTTTGCGTTTGCCTTACCGTGGGTGATGATCACTGGCTTTTTGGCACCGAGCAGGGGAATACCTCCGTACTCAGTAAAATCGGCCTTTTTTCTGAATCTGTTGAGTGCTGGCATCATAAAGACAGCCCCTATCCTTGCAAGGAGGCTCTTTTTAACCTCTTCCTTTATCATGCTTACCACAGCAAGCCCCAGGCTCTCGCTCGTTTTGAGGATTATGTTGCCCACAAATCCGTCGCAGACTATAACGTCAAAGGTTCCAGCGTAAATGTCTGTTCCTTCGGCGTTTCCGAGGAAGTTGAGCTGGGTCTGCTTTAGGAGAGGATAGGTTTCCTTTACCAGCTCGTTTCCCTTTCCTTCTTCCTCACCGATGCTGAGCAGTCCCACTCTCGGGTTTTCAATTCCGAGGATCTCCTGGGCATAGGTGTGGCCTATAACCGCAAACTGAACGAGGTGCTTTGGTTTGGAATCAACGTTGGTGCCCACATCAATGAGAACCGTCTTTCCCGTGGGATTGGGCAGGGCAACCGCAATCGCAGGTCTCTCCACCTCTTCCTCGGAACCAACGACGAACTTCCCTACCGCAAGGACTGCTCCCGTGTTGCCAGCAGAAATCAGGCCCTGGGCGTCTCCCCTCCTAACAAGCTTTCCAGCAACGTAGAGGGAGGAATCCTTTTTTTTAAGAACGCTTGATGGTGGTTCGTTCATACCAACGGTCTCTGGTGCATGGATAACGCTCAGGAGGGGGTTGTCAAGCTCACCGAGAAATGAGAGGATCTCGCTGATCCTTTCCTCATCACCTGTAAGGTAGATCTTCCACCTGAAGTCCCTGACCGCCTGAACACAGCCCTTTACTATTTCATCGGGGGCATAGTCTCCCCCCATGCAGTCCACTGCGAAACTTAATTCTTCCATCAGTCAACTGTTATTATCTCTTTTCCTTTATAGTGACCGCAGTAAGGACAGACCCGGTGGGGAAGGATTTTCTCACTGCAGTTGGGACACTCGCTGAGGGAAGGGACCCTGAGCCTTGCAAAGAAGTTCTGGGCTCTCCTCTGGTCTCTACGCCACTTTGAAGTCTTTCGTTTGGGCACTGCCATTGAGCGATCCTCCTATCAG
>JALTVH010000271.1 GCA_027049085.1 Aquificaceae bacterium
CCGTATCTTACAGGCCCTTTAAAGGTCAGAGGGAGAGGTGGGGGCAGGGAGCTATGCAGGTATTTCTCAGGGACAACCCCCTGTTCAAAAAAGGTCTTACCTGGCAGCAGAGGCTTAACTACATCGCATCAATGACCACATACTTTGACGGATTCCAGAAGCTGATTTACTATGTAGCCCCAATTATCGTTCTCTTAACAGGCGTATTTCCCATCAGCGTTACCCTTTCTGAGTTTCTGCCAATATTTATCCCACATATGCTACTTTCCATCTGGGCTTTTGAAGAGATGTCAAGGGGTTACGGCAAATTTCTCATTCTTGAGCAATATAACATGGCAAGATTCTTTTCCTTTATGAAATCTGTTCTCGGTTTCTTCAAATTCAACGGATTGAGATTCAGGGTAACAGAGAAGAGGTGGAACGGGCGCAGTGCACTGACAGAAGCTCTCCCTCAGCTCGCTGTTTTCATTGCAAGCACAGCCGGAATATCATGGGCACTTCTGAACCTTGATAAGATAGCAAACAAAGAGCTTTATATTGCAAACATATTCTGGGCTGGATTAAACTTCGGCCTTGCTGCAGCCTGTCTTCTTTGGACATACGGGAAGAAGTATTTGAGAAAGGATTTCAGATTTCCTGCAAACTTTCCTTCCAAGGTCGAGCAGAACGGATTTATATTCCCTGCAACTATAGAGGATCTTCATGAAAAAGGTTCTGCTCTGATCACCACCAAAGTGCTGGAGAGAGGAAACCCTGTTGTTATGAAGATAAGGTTTGAGGACATCGAACTTGAGGTTAAGGGGACCGTTCTTTATAGTGTTCCCCTCACAAAGAGGGGGCTATACAGATCTGGAATAAGATTTGAAAATCTGACGGAGGAAAATAGAGACCGGATTAGGGAGTTCAACTTCAGATTTCTACTCAAAAAGTTTATGGAAGATGTGGGCAGAATACCTGAAACACCTGCCCAGAAGATCTTAGATATAATTAAGCTTGGTTACTTTAAAAGGAAAGGGAAGAGAGTTCCCTATCATATACCTGGCATGGTCATGGCGGGCAATGGATTTGTCCCTTATACCACAGAGGATGTTAGTGATAGGGGACTAAGGATTCTTACCTATAAGAGGCTTAAACAGAACGGTGTGACGGTTCATATGGGATCACCCCTTGAAGAAAAGGTAATTATGGGAAGGATTGTGTGGGAGAGGGAACTCAACTTTTACGGAATCAAAGCGTACAGGTATGGTATAAGGTTTGAGGAAGCCAGCATTTCCCAGGAAGGCGTTGGGGAGCCAGCTACGGCTATTCAATAATGAAAATAAAGACTTTCCTGATTGTACTTCTTTCTACCACTGGAATATCAAATAGTTTGCAGTTTTTGTGGCTTAACGGTTCAGAGTTTGATAGGATGGGACAGTCTTATTACTTTTCAACCGTTTCCGTCAAAAAGAGTCTTAAAGGAAAATACGGCATTCTTGGAAGAATATGGATAGACCACCTGACTTACCGTTTCAGTACGGATAGCCAGAGGATAACAGCCAGAGCCCCAGGATTTTCCCTTGGAATTGGTGCCGGTTATTCAGGTATGGCAGTTAAGATGTCTGTAATAGGTGGATACGAAAAAAGGAGAACAGAAGTTGATCCCGATGTTCCAGGGATAAAGGTAAGGGGGGACAGAGACGGTTTTATAGCAGTGGGAGAGCTTTTTGTTTCACCCACTAAGAAGACACACTTACAGTTCATTTCAAGTTACTCATCGTCAACCTCCTATCTCTGGACAATGGCCAGTGGATGGGTTCAAATTCTATTTACGGGCTTCAATGCCGGACTTGAATTCATAGCTCAGGGTAATCCGGATTACAGGGCTTATCAGGGAGGTGCAAGGGCAGGTTTAAGCCGAGGACCTTTCTCATCTACGGTAAGAATAG
>JALTVH010000272.1 GCA_027049085.1 Aquificaceae bacterium
CAGGGTTTTCTTTTTTCACCGCCCGTATCCTTTGAAAACCTCATCAAAATTCTGGGAGAAAGGCGAATCTCGGTCAATGATTTATGATGGTGTCAGCCATAGCTATACTGCTTTTTATAGCCTGGAGGACAACATGGGGAGCGATTCCAAGTTCTGATTCTACCTCTCTTAAAACGCTCAGGGCTGATATATCGCCAGCACTGAGTATTTCTTGAAGGTTTTCTTCCACAGATGACACAGCCCGTAGGATGTTCGCCTGAAAGGATTCGGGGTCCGTAAAGGTGAGTATCACGTACTCATCAACATTCACCTCTCTCAGGAAGGAGACTATGTCAACGCCTATCATCTCGTCCATCAGGGACATGAGACCTGCGAGGTAGGCTTCGCCCATTTTCTCCGGGGCAAGCTCTTTTGTAAACTCTTCCATTAGCTTTGCCCTGATCAGAGCCCTCTTCCACAGGATCGGGTTCTCAACGGTTGCGTAGTCGTTCACCGAGAGAACGAGGACGAAGTTTTTGATGTTCTTTAAGCCAAAGTAAATACATGCCTGTTCCACAGTGTTTATGCTTTGTCTCAGGGAGAAGTAGGCGGAATTGATGAACCTTAGGAGCTTTGCTGTCATTCCTGCATCGGAAGCTATGACCTTTGAGAATTCCTGGGGTGTCCTTGCTGTGTTGAGCATAACAAGGAGTCTCAGGAGCGTACTTCTGAGGTATGGAGCAACTCTGAAGGAGCCGAGAGATGTAGCCTGCTGAAGGTGGTCACCCATCATGAAGTCTGCCACTCCTCCGACCCTCTCCATGTCTCTTGGACTATTAATGTCAACCACAAGTACCTTTTTTCCTATCATCTTGGCCCTTGAGACAGCAGGGGCGTCAAATTCCTGAGCGCTGAACTCAACTATGTCAATGAGATCCTTAAGGTCTTCTGCGGATTCAAAAAGGTCAGCGGTTGCGCAGAACTGTGATCCCTTTTCTTTAAGTTTTGTTACTGTGTCAAGTATTCTCGTCTGAACAGATTTCCCCGTCCCTGTTCCTGTACCTGCGGGGTATATCCTGTAAACCATGAGCCTCGGCTCTAAGAGGTCAAAGACCTTCACCACGAAGGTGTCAATGGGTACCTTTATAAAAACCTTCCTTCCTTGGGCTGCCTTCTTTACACCAAATTCGGCAAGGGTTCTCAGAGTTATAAAGGCAATCCTGTTGGTAGGTCTCTGGGCTATAAAGTCCTCAGAATCAAATCGGGAGATAAAGAACTCATACCCCACTATGTTACCTTCCGCATCAAAAACAGCCTGCTTGTTTGCCTGGAGGTTCATTTAAAAACCTAAATCGTAAAAAGGTGCTGTAGCTTTAAGGATTAAGTCCTTCCTTGACTCTGGGGAGTACCTAAAATAAAATATATGGCTTGTGTCAGCTGGCGTAGCTCAGTCGGCAGAGCGCGGGATTTGTAATCCCGTGGTCGAGGGTTCAAGTCCCTCCGCCAGCTTGGAATGGTCAGGAGGGGTTGCCGAGCGGCCAAAGGCAGGGGACTGTAAATCCCCCGGGCTTCGCCCTGCGCAGGTTCGAATCCTGCCCCCTCCACCAGGAAGCGGGTGTAGCTCAGTTGGTAGAGCAGCGGCCTTCCAAGCCGCAGGTCGCGGGTTCGAGTCCCGTCGCCCGCTCCATAGGAGCCCAGGTAGCTCAGTCGGCAGAGCGCACCCTTGGTAAGGGTGAGGTCGCCGGTTCAAGTCCGGTCCTGGGCTTTGTGTTATAATTTTCTGTTAGCTCAAAAAAGGGAGGTACTGTGAGCTATGGCCAAGGAGAAGTTTGAGAGGACGAAGGAGCACGTCAACGTAGGCACCATAGGGCACGTAGATCATGGCAAGAGCACACTCACCTCAGCCATAACCTGCACCCTTGCAGCAGGCATAGTAGAAG
>JALTVH010000273.1 GCA_027049085.1 Aquificaceae bacterium
CATGAGCTCGGGCACTTTCTCTTTGCCAAGTTCTTTGGGGTTAAGGTTGAGATCTTCTCAATAGGTTTTGGACCCCCAATTGCGAGGAAGCAGGTAGGGGAAACCGTATATCAGATCGCTGTTATTCCCCTTGGCGGTTTCGTCAAGCTCTACGGTGAGGAAGAAAAGGTTGATGATCCCAGAGCCTTTTCCTCAAAGGCAGGGTGGCAGAAGATCCTTATAGCCTTTGCCGGACCTCTTTTTAACTTTATCCTTACCATTTTTCTTTTTGCTGTTGTTTTTTCTGTTGGTGTAGAGGTTCCTGCTCACGAAAAGGAGCCTGCGGTAGTTGGATATGTTGAAAAGGGTTCATGGGCTGAAAAGGTGGGCATAAAGGAGGGGGACAGGATCCTCAGGATTGGCCATAAAGAGGTAAAAGAGTGGAGGAACCTCAGGAGGGCTATTCTTGAGAATGCCATAAGTGGAAAGGATGAGGTCAGTATTGTTGTTCTGAGAGGCGGACAGGAGGTTATTCTGAGAGCAAAATCACCAGAGGTTAGGACAGGAAGGGAGGCCTTTGGGCTCAATCCTTATCTTCCCCCCGTAATCGGAGGCGTTGCCAGAAAACTGCCAGACGGCAGTCCCTCTCCCGCATTTCAGATAGGGCTAAAAAGAGGCGACAGGATACTGGAGGTAAACGGTAAAGAGGTGAGGAGCTGGTATGACCTGGTGGAAGAGGTAAGGTCATCGGATGGGTCACCAGTAAAGCTCAAGATTGAAAGGGATGGCAAGGTTTTTGAAAAAGAAGTAATCCCGGCTTTGATAAAGGACAGAAAAACACCGATTATTGGTATTTCTCCATACTTTGAAACGGTCAAAGAATCATATCCCGTTGGAATTGCCATCAAAAAAGCTGTTGACCAGACTGTTGAATTAACCGTCCTGACTTTTGAAACGATTAAGGCCCTGATAACGGGAGGGCTGTCTGTCAAGACACTGGGCGGTCCCATCGCCATAGCTCAGTTTGCGGGTGAGGCTGCACAGAGCGGTCTTACCACTTTCCTTTTTTCAATGGCTTTCATCTCTCTTCAGCTCGGAATATTTAACCTTCTGCCCCTCCCTGTTCTTGACGGCGGGCTGATCCTGCTATTTCTGATGGAAATGCTCAGAAGAAAGCCCCTTCCCGACCGCTTTAAGGAGTACTGGCAGAAGGTCGGCTTTGCCCTGATAATATCACTTATGGCTTTTGTTGTTATAAATGACTTGATAAGGGTCTTCACCAGCTAAGGAGGTGAAAGATGGGAATTGGGAGCTTATCACCGGGAAAGAATCCCCCTGAGGATATTTACGTTGTGGTGGAGATACCCCAGGGGAGCGGGATAAAGTACGAGGTTGATAAGGACTCCGGTATGGTCTTTGTTGACAGGTTCCTCTTTACAGCGATGTATTACCCCTTCAACTACGGTTTCATACCCCAGACCCTTGCCGACGACGGCGACCCCGTTGACGTACTGGTAGTTTCAAGGGAGCCAGTGGTTCCCGGTTCTGTGATTAGATGCAGACCCATCGGGATGCTTGAGATGAAGGATGAAGAGGGAATTGATACCAAGCTCATAGCTGTCCCCCACTCAAAGCTTGACCCTTCATATGAGAACGTTAAAACCGTTGACGACCTTCCCCAGGTTCTCCTTGACAGAATTAAGCACTTCTTTGAGCACTACAAGGAGCTTGAGCCGGGAAAGTGGGTCAAGGTTGAGAGCTTCAAAGGCGTTCAGAGCGCGATAGAGGAGATTAAGAAAGGTATAGAAAACTATAAGGCGAAGGTATGAACGCTGATGAGGTTATAAAAAAGGCGCTGAGGGTTATTGAGGAAGAGATAGAAGGGCTTAAAAAACTTGCTGAGACCCTTGACA
>JALTVH010000274.1 GCA_027049085.1 Aquificaceae bacterium
TCTCTGTTTTCAGCAATCAGGGAAGGACTTTCCTTTTTCTTAGCCATGAGTTTCACCGGGGCGGTGGGAGTCGAACCCACAACCTCGGGATCCGTAGTCCCGCGCTCTATCCTGTTGAGCTACGCCCCGTCCCCTTTAAGTTTACAACTCTCTCCCTCAGCCTGCAAATCCCACAGACCTCAGCGGGAGAGGGCTCACCGCAGACCCTGCAGGTGGTGAGTTCCCTGTGCACACCTCTCTCAAAGAGAGGCGCAACCCTTCTTATGTACTCAAAGTAAAACCTCATCTTTGTTCCCGGGGACTTCTCCTCAAGGGAGTTCAGGATCTCCTTGTAGGATATGGTAGGCGCTCCCTCAGAAAAGGGGCACTCCTCCTCAATGTAGTCAATCCCGCTCAGAATACAGTAAAGGGCGGTTTCCTTCTCCGTGAGCCTCACAAGGGGCTTGACCTTTCTTACAAAACCCTCTTCCTCTTCAAGAACGGGCAGTTTCCTGCCTAAATAGCGCAGATTCCAGCCAAGAACATTTCCAAGCAGTGCACCCGCCTCGTCATCAAGGTTGTGTCCTGTTGCCACAACGTCATACCCCCTTTCTCGCGCAACCTTGTTAAAGAAATACCTTTTGACCATACCGCATAGGGAGCATGTCTCCCTTGAAGAGTACTCTCTAAGCTCGGGGATCGCCGCCAGCTCTTCCCGGAGGTTAACCGTAATCAGCTCAGCACCAAGCTGATCCGCAAGAGCCAAAACCCTTTCCTGCGACCTTGAGGAATATTCACCAATCCCGAGGTCAATGTAAAGTCCATCAGCACTGTATCCGAGCTTTCTGAGAACCTTCCACAGGGCTAGGCTGTCCTTTCCACCTGACACCGCAACAAGGACCCTGTCCTCCTCCGAGAACATCCTGAATTCTTTCACCGTCCTATGGACGGTCTTTTCAAACCACTTCAGGAAGTCCTGAGAACAGAGAGCAAGCCTGTGCTGGGGCATGAAAATTACGGGCTTTTTACCGCAGATCCTGCACTTCACAGATCACAAATATAGTTCAGGAAGATACTTTTCAAAGGTTTCTGAAAGCTGGTGGTCGTCGTCAACCTCAAGAAACTTGTCAACCCTCACACTGCTCACGAAGAGGTGCGTGCGTTCAATGGGAACGATTTCATCCCTCTCACCATGCATTATCACTATCTCAAAGTCGGGATCCTTGGGAAACCTCACCTCATTCCCCTCAATGATCTCATATCCCTTTTCAATAATGTCCCTTGCCCAGTCCTTTATTATCTCAACCTCCCGATCCTCCTCAACTATCCTCAGAGGTTCCTTTCCCTCAAGCCAGCCACTCACCTTTTCCCTGCCAAGCTCCTTAACGATCAGTCCGAGCGTCTCAAAAGAAGGTGCAAGGAGAACAAGCCTTTTAACCTTTCCCTTCTTCCTCAATCGCAAAAGATTAGAGGCTACATAACCTCCGTGAGAACTTCCGCACAGAGTTATGTTCTCAAACCTTTCGGAAAATCCGAGAACAAGAGCCTCAAGAACGTCAAGGACCTCGGTGGTTGTATGCTTCTCATAATCCATATCCATGGCAAAGAAAGAAGAGTGCCCTGTTTCACGAAAGTATTTCCTCGCAGTTTCAATTTTGCTTCCAGATATATCGGTTGCAAAGCCATGGAGGTGGATCCAGAGGTTCTTTTCGCTGTTGAGGTCAAAGACGAACATCGGAAAAATTATAACGGTCAGCCCTTTTTCCCAGCGAGGATCACAGCAAAGTCAGGTTCTTTCCCACCGCTTTCGCCAAAGGAGACGCCCCCCTCTGCGAGATACAAAAAACCAGCTTCTTCAAGCATTTCCTTTACTTTTTCAATCCTGTAAAAGACCGCTTCGCGGTATATTCTG
>JALTVH010000275.1 GCA_027049085.1 Aquificaceae bacterium
CAAGGGGACAGCTCCAGTTTGAGTATGCGAGGCGCTACTTTGAGGAGTTCACAGCCTCAAGACCCCACATCGCTAAGGCACTCCATGAAATAGAGACACCCGCTCTGCTTATTGACCTTGACGGTGTTAGGGAAAGAGTCCGTGAGCTAAAAAGGGAGTTTGAGGGAATTGAGGTCTATTACGCAGTTAAGGCTAACGACAGCAGAGAGGTCCTTGAGGTAGTTCAGGAGGAGGGCGCTGGCTTTGAGGTTGCCTCTATTGAAGAGCTTGAAGCGGTTCTCTCCACAGGTGCGGATCCTGAGAGGATAATTTCCAGCAACCCCGTCAAACCGCCCGAATTCATTCGCCATGCGTGGGAGATGGGCGTTCGCACCTTTGCGGTTGACAGCTTTGAAGAGGTTGTTAAGATCTCTGAGCTTGCCCCCCGCTCCAGGGTCTATGTGAGGCTGACCGTTCCCAATGAGGGGAGCGACTGGCCCCTCTCACGGAAGTTCGGCGTTGATCCACAGACAGCCCTTGAGATACTCATCTTTGCAAGGGAAAGGCGCCTCGTTCCCTCAGGTATAACCTTCCACGTTGGTTCCCAGTGCAACAACCTCAGAAACTGGTTCATAGCCATCAAGAGGTCCTACCAGCTCTGGGAGATGGCCGGTTCAAGGGGCATAAGACTGACAACCCTCAACATGGGCGGGGGCATCCCTGTTCCCTACATAAGACCATCCCTGCGTCCTGAAGACATCGCTTACTACGTTAAGGGTCTCCTCACCAAGTACTTCCCCGCAAGTCCCTCCGAGGTTCAGATAGAGCCGGGCAGAGCGGTGGTCGGCGATCAGGGGATCCTTGTTGCAAAGGTTATAGGAAAGGCAAAGAGGGGAGAGGAAAACTGGCTTTACGTTGACACGGGCGTCTTCAACGGCCTTGCGGAGGCTCTTGGGGGAATCAGGTATCCCCTGTACGTTGAGAGAGATGGCGAACTCAAAGAATGGGTTATCGGCGGTGTTTCCTGCGACAGCATGGACGTTATAGCAAAGAGCATCTTTCTTCCTGAGCCCGAGGTCGGTGACAGGATTTATTTTCTCTCAGCGGGTGCCTACACCACCGTTTATGCAAGCAGGTTCAACGGCTTTCCTGAGCCGAAGGTCATAGGTCTGAGATCTCAAACCTGATCCTGTCCTTCTCATCAAGGGATAGCTCAATAACTTTTGAGATCAGTTTTATAACGTCCCTTGACTCCTCACCCAGGAATACCTCAAAGGTCCTCTTTAGTGCTGAAACGTTTGAGGTGGTAACGCTCAGGAGCGTGAGGATCGGAATGTCAAAGAGCTTTCTGACCGCCCTGAAGGCGTCCTTAATCACTATGTCGCTCAGGTAGATTATTTCGGGATTCAGAAAGAGAGCCTCTTCAAGCCCCTCATCAAAGCTGTCCACGTCAACCCCCACTTCCCTCTGGATCACTATGGAGTTTGAGTGCCTGATGAGGTAGGTTATGGGCCTCTCCAGGACGTAGATAATTCCTGACTCCTGCTCACATATTTCCTTTAAAAGTGAATAAGAAAAGAGGTTGTGAATAACGTAGGACTTCCCGATTATGGCAACGATTCCGTGAAGACCGCTCAGTGTCCTGAGGAGGTTCTTTATATCTTCCCTGTTGGCAACGATCCTCTCAAGAGGCGGTATCTCATAGGGGACCTTGACTATGCTGACAACATAGCTACCTCTCTGAGTGAGATAGGTAACCCTTACCCTTCCGACCTCTGGCAGACCGAAGGAAAAGAACCCTTCCCTTCCGAGGGGTCCCAGGGAAGTGGTTGTGTGGGACCTCAGAGACACAAGGGTGTCCCTTATGTCTTCCGGGGAGAGGATAACGTCCATTATCTTGTTGATGA
>JALTVH010000276.1 GCA_027049085.1 Aquificaceae bacterium
CCAGCGTGGGTGTACAGAGAGAGGTCCGACTCCCTGTCTATTGAACTTCCTATAACGTTAACAAGAGCAAGGGTGGTGGCTCCCTTTTCCCTGGCACTGGATAGGGCAAACTTGGTGTCAATCGTTTCCCCCGACTGGGATATTCCAATTACAAGGTCACCTTCACCGAGAGGAAAGTCGCCATAGCGGAACTCAGAGGCATAAATAACCTCGGTAGGGATCCCTGTGTGTTTTTCAAGCCAGAATTTTCCGATAAGACCTGCATGGTAGGAAGTTCCGCAGGCTATTATGAGCGCCCTTCTGTAGTCCTTCAGGTTTACTGAGAGGGACTCAAACTCTGAAAGGAGACCCCGCACCGTGTCCCCAACAGCTTTGGGCTGTTCGTAGATCTCCTTTAGCATGAAGTGTTTGAATCCTCCTTTTTCTGCAGAAATGAGGTCCCAGGGTACGATCATTATCTCTTTGGCAACGGGATTGCCGTTGAAGTCGTATATGTTGACGCCCTCAGGTGTGATGTCTGCTATTTCCTGGTCCTCAAGGGTAAGGACTTTTTTTGTGTAGGGTAAGATGGCTGGAATGTCGGAGGCAAGGAAGTTCTCCCCTTCTCCTATACCCACAACGAGAGGCGATCCCTGTTTAACACCGATCACTCTACCTGGCTCGCGAGAGGTTATAACCCCAAAGGCAAAGGCGCCCCTGAGCCTTTCAACAGTTTTCTGAACCGCCTCAAGGAGGTCTCCTTCGTAGTTGAGGGCTATAAGATGGGCTATGACCTCTGAATCGGTTTCGGACTTCATCTGGGAGCCTTTCTCTGTCAGCTCCCTCCTCAGATCCATGTAGTTTTCAATGATCCCGTTGTGGACTACAGCAAATTCCCCTCTGGGATCTGTGTGGGGATGGGCGTTCTCAAGGGACGGGGCACCGTGGGTTGCCCAGCGTGTGTGCCCAATACCGGTCTTGCCCTCAAAGGGCTTTCCCCACAGGCTCCTGACAAGCTCACGGATCTTTCCGGCTTTTTTCTCAATGACAAGTTTTCCTTTTTCTATTACAGCGATGCCGGCGGAATCGTAGCCTCTGTACTCAAGTCTCTCCAGTCCCCCGAGAAGAAGAGGCAGGGCTGGCTCTTTCCCTGTGTATCCGATAATACCGCACATGGTTAAATTCTAAATTATTATTAATACTATGAAGGACATTAAACTCAAGGTTGAAGGGATGACCTGCAATCACTGCGTTATTACTGTCAAAAGGGCGGTTATGAGCGTTGAGGGTGTAAAAGAGGCTGAGGTTTCTCTAGCCCATGGCACAGTTTCTATTAAGGCTGAAGAAGGGATTGATGAAGAAAACATAAAGAAAGCTATAGAGCAGGCTGGATACAGAGTCGCTGGCTGAAACCTTCCGATGGTTGAGATCAAGACAAAGCTTGAGGACTTCAGAGACCGTTTTGAAAGTGTAAAGAAAGTCCTTGACCCGGAGTCTCTTAAAAAGGACCTAAGAGAGCTTGATGAGAAGATGTCCTCTCAGGGCTTCTGGGAGGACCAGGAAAAGGCAAAGGAGGTGGTGCAGAGAAGGAAGTGGCTTGAGGAGACTCTCAATATACTTGATTCCATAGAAAGGTCCCTCAAAGATGTGGAAGAGCTCTCTGAGGTTTCTGAGGGAGATCCGGAAACTCTCGGCCTCCTTGAGGAAGAGGTCGGCACCATAGAGGATAAGCTCAGGGATCTTGAGCTCAAGACCTACCTCTCGGGAGAGATGGACGCCAAAAACGCCTACCTCACCATTCAGGCTGGTGCAGGGGGAACAGAAGCCTGCGACTGGGCTCAGATGCTCATGAGGATGTACAATCGCTGGGCGGAAAGGAAGGGTTACGACGTTGAGGTTGTTGATA
>JALTVH010000277.1 GCA_027049085.1 Aquificaceae bacterium
GCCTCTTCAGGCAGGCCTGCTATCATCCATACCCGAGATAACCATTACCTGCTCCTCATTGGCGTGAGAGGACAGCATGCAGACTATATTGATCCCGCTCTGGGAAGGAGGATGTTAACAACAAGCCTCTCAATTCTTGAAAAGAGATACTCGGGCTACGCACTCGTAATTGATGAAAACAACCTCTTTAAGGCGCTGAAAGACAGTGAGATTAAGGACATCAAGGGAGCCCACTGTGTGTGCTGTCCTGCACCTCCACCTCTCGGAAGTCCCAAGGACAGACCTATTACAGGTACAAGCGGTCCCACAGGCGGTGGTGGTGGACCGGGCGGAGACTGCGGAAAGCAGGGACTCCCTTTTATCAGGGTTGACACAATATTGATGGCTCTGTTTCTAACCGACCTTGACTTCAGCTACAGGCATTACAGGGTAAGGAAGGCGTATCTACTTTAAGTACAATTCAATGGGACTTGTAACAAGGATTGAAACCTTTGACGGGAGCGTCATGAGGTTTGAATACGACGACCAGGGAAGACTGGTAAAGACAGTTGACGCCTTTGGAACCGAGGTCACATACACTTACGACGATAACAGTTATATAACTTCAATAACCTATCCTTCGGGAACGTACAGGATAAAGTATGGCTGGAGGCCCTTCGCTGCCTATAGACCGATGGTAGTTACTGAAATTGTCCTTCCCAACGGCACCTCAACAAGATATGTTTACGACAGATTCGGCTGGGTCAGGGTTGATTACTCAGATGGCTCTTCAGTGTGGTATTACGATGCAGTACTGTGGAAAACTACAGACGTCAGCGGAAGCAAGGGCAACAAGCTGTGGATAAGGTACAACGTAATGGGTCTTCCCTCAGGCTTTGCCAAGGACCCGAACAGATGGATAGATATTCAGTATGACGACAAGAAGAATATTACAAAGATCACCTACCCCAATGGTTCCTATGAAGAGTTCACCTACAACGACCTTGACCTTGTAACAACCTACAGGGACAGAAAAGGGAGCCTCTGGACCTTTGAGTACGATTCCAAGGGCAACCTCCTGCGGATAATCGATCCTCTCGGGAATACTTCAACTATAGAGCACAACCAGAAGGGCCTGCCCATACGTCTGACCGACCAGGAAGGAAAGGTAACAGCGATCTCTTACGATCGCTTTGGCTATCCTCGGGAACTGACCTTTCCCAGTGGTAAGAAATGGACCTTTGAGTTCAATGCTCTTGGAGACCTAATTGCTGTTAAGGACCCAGAGGGTAACATTACAGAAATTGGCTACGACAAACTGAGAAGAATGACGGGAATTAAAGACCCCCACGGAAATACCCTGAGGTTTATCTACAACCATCTTTACATGACCGCCATGATAGATCAGGAAGGCAAACGTACAGATTATATTTACAACTCCCTTGACCTCCTTACCCGTGTATGCAGGGATGCAAACTGTTACGAATTCATTAGAAATTCTACAGGTAGAGTCATAGGCCTCTTGGATTACAACAGGAATATCTGGATGTTTCTCAGAGACCTTGACGGTGACCTGGTTGGAATTGAGGATCCACTCGGGAATGTGACCAATTACGAAGTTGACCGAACCGGAAGGATTCTGGCTAAGGTCCTTCCGGGAGGCGAGAGGATAGAGTATTCCTATACCGACGATCTGATGGTAAAGAAAACCTATCCTGATGGAACAGAAATAAGCTATTTTTACGATCCTGCAGGCAACCCGATAAAAATAACGGATTCCAACACATCAATTTTCATTGAGTACGATCCCCTCTCAAGACCTGTATTTATTGAAGATAGCGGGTTGGGCCTCTCAGCCCGATACTCTTACTATCCCACCGGCAGGTTGAAAGCGATCAATT
>JALTVH010000278.1 GCA_027049085.1 Aquificaceae bacterium
TTTGCAATCCCCCCTATGGCGGGGTTGCAGGACATCTGCCCTATGGTGTCCACATTTAAAGTGAACATGGCAGTTTTTGCCCCGATACGGGCAGAGGCAAGAGACGCCTCTATTCCTGCGTGCCCGCCTCCTATTACAACAACGTCGTACTCATCGACAACCATCAAGAACAAAATATATGTGTTATACTTGCCATCAACAACATTCCAAGGGAGGTAAGGATGAGGAATTTACTGATCGCACTGGGAGGGATTGCTATACTCACCGGCACCGGCCTCGCGGTTAACAAGGCAAACACGGGCTGTGGCCTTGGCTATGTAGCAATGAAAGATCAGGAGGGTCTCATTTTTGAGATTCTTGCCGTTACCACTAACGGAACCTCAGCCAACCAGACCTTTGGTATCACCTTCGGTACCCTTGAATGTGAAAAGCCTTCAAAAGTTGCGGTTAACGACAGGGTTCATACCTTTATATCCCAAAACATGGACGAACTGGCTATGGACATCTCAAGAGGCGATGGACCCTACCTTGAGACCCTCGCAGTCCTTATGGACGTCCCTCCGGAAAAGAGACCTGAGTTTTACAGAAAACTTTCCAGCAACTTTGACAGGATCTTCCCCGATCCAACTGTCAGCTCTGCCCACGTCGCCGAGGTTATATCAACCCTCTGAGAACCTGGATCCGACTTTATTTTTTAGTTCTCATAATAACCCCCGCCTTCTGCGGGGGTGATAGATTATGGGAGGCTCTCCTCCATTACCACGAGGGTGAGAGCAGAGTAGAGGACCCCGCCTTCTTCCTTCATTCTGAAGGACGCAGGGATCCACACAAAGAGCTGGAAGAGTTCATAAGGAGAGTGAAGAGAAACCCCGATCTTCAGTGCAGGTTTCCTGCAAGAGCCTATTATGTGAAGAGGTTCCTGGGGATTGATTTTGAAAGCAGGTCCTGTAAGGAGCTTACAAAATTTTTGAGTGCCCTGCGGGGCGAAAAGATAAGCATAGTTTTTGCGGATGCCCACATAAACAGCCCTGCGTCAATGTTTGGCCATACCTTTTTAAGGATCTATGGGAAGGAGAGGAGCCTCTATTCCTTCATAGCCAATTACTCTGCAAAGGTTGAGAGAGATCCTGGAATAACATACGCGATAAAGGGCCTGACAGGAGGTTACAGGGGTTTTTACTCGGTTGCACCTTTTTATGAGAAGATAAGGGAATACTTAGGGATAGAGGGGAGAGACCTCTGGGAGTATGAGCTGACTGCAGATCCTGAAAGGCTATATCTCCTAAAGCTTCACCTCTTTGAGCTGAGGGGAATTTACAGCAACTACTATTTTTTCACCAAAAACTGCTCCTCTGAGGTTTTTTACCTTCTCAGGATCCTTTACCCTGATGTTAATCTCTCAATCGAGACCACCTGGACCGTACCTGTTGACACAATAAGGATTCTGCGGAGGAAAGGTTTTGTCAGGAAAGTGAGATTCACACCTTCTCTTTTGAGAGAGCTTGATACCTCTTCCAAGCATCTTAGCGAGGACGAGATCTCGGAAATCAAAGACTGGGCAAAAGGAAAGGCTTCTCTGAGTTCCCAGGGAGACGCCCTTTACTATGAGACGGCGGGAAATTACGCCCGTTTTCTCTATTACAGGGGATCCCTTGACCTTGAAAGCTACAGAAAGCTATATCTTGAGTCCCTCCGAATGAGAGCAAGGGCAGTGTCAGATCGGAAGGTTGATGTTAAGAGACCTACCCCGCCCCACCTTTCCCATGGATCCCAGAGGCTGTCCATAGGTGCTGGTGCAAAGAGAGTCGGTGCGGAAGTCACTGGGATCTATACCCTTTCTTACAGGCCCGTTTATCATGACCTTCTTGACAGGCCTG
>JALTVH010000279.1 GCA_027049085.1 Aquificaceae bacterium
GCGCTTCTGGTGAGGTCAACGAAGGAAGAGTTTGTGCAGGAACCGATAACCACCTGGTCAACCTTTATTCCCTCAATCTCCCTGACGGGAACCACGTTGTCGGGTGAGTGGGGCTGGGCTATCAGAGGTTCAAGATCCGAGAGGTTTATTTCTATGACCTCGTCATACTCTGCGTCGGGATCCGGGAGAAGCTCTATCCAGTCCTCTTCCCTTCCCTGAGCTCTGAGGTAGGCTCTTGTGATCTCGTCGGAGGGAAATACCGAGGTCGTTGCGCCAAGCTCAGCGCCCATGTTGGTTATAGTTGAGCGCTCGGGAACGGAGAGTTCCTTTACACCTTCGCCGAAGTACTCAAAGATCTTTCCAAGACCGCCTTTCACGCTCAGCCTTCTGAGAAGCTCAAGGATTATGTCCTTGGCGGTGACCCAGTCGGGCATTTTGCCCGTTAATTTAACGCCCACTATCTTTGGCATCTTCAGGTAAAAGGGCTCACCTGCCATTGCCGCCGCAACGTCAAGTCCTCCCGCACCTATAGCTATCATCCCAACGCCACCGCTTGTCGGCGTGTGGGAATCGGAACCAAGGAGAGTCTGCCCAGGTTTTGCGAACCTCTCAACGTGAACCTGATGGCAGATCCCGTTGCCGGGCTTAGAGAGCCATATTCCAAAGCGCTTGGCAACGCTCATGAGATACTTGTGGTCGTCGGGGTTTCGGAAGTCGGTCTGGAGCATGTTGTGATCTATGTAGCTGACCGAAAGGTCTGTTCTGACTCTGTCAATTCCCATTGCCTCAAGCTCAAGGTAAGCCATGGTTCCCGTTGCATCCTGGGTGAGGCTCTGGTCTATCTTAATGGCGATCTCCTCGCCGGGATCCATCTTTCCGCTGACGAGGTGATCACGGATAATCTTCCATGCGACTGTTCCCTTTGCCATTTTCAGCCTCCGGTTTGCTCAAGCAACGTTTTAGAAGGATTAACTTATTTTACGCCTTTTGTCAAGGTAGGCAAAGGTAAGAGTGATAAAATACATCCCTCATGGGGAAGCTGGCTTACGTCTTTCCCGGGCAGGGGTCCCAGTACGTTGGGATGGCCTACGACTTTTACAAAGAGTTTCCCCAGTCTGCGGATGTCTTTCACTCCGCAGAACAGGCTCTGAGGATGTCCCTTCCCGATATCGTTGATGTAATTCTCAAGGGTCCCGAGGATAAGCTGAACCAGACGGTCTATACTCAGCCCGGGATATTGATCGCTTCTTATGCCATTTACTCAGCGATGAAGGAGAAAGGCTTTCCCGATCCTGACTACGTTGCAGGCCATTCCCTGGGTGAGTACACCGCTCTCCTTGTCGCCGGCGGGATAGAGCTCTTTGAGGCTGTTCGGCTTACCTACCTGAGGGGCAAGTACATGCAGTCCGCTGTCCCCGAGGGCATGGGGGCAATGTGTGCCGTTCTCAAGGTCCCTTCCGAGGTTGTTGAGGAGGCATGCAGAGAGGCAGGATCCGAGGGTGTGGTTGAGGCGGTGAACTATAACTCACCTGTGCAGACTGTGATCTCCGGCGAAAAGAAGGCGGTTGAGAAGGCCTCGGAAATACTCAGAGAGAAGGGCGCAAGGGTTATTCCACTGAAGGTTTCTGTCCCTTCCCACTCATCCCTTATGAAGGACTCTGCGGACGCCTTCCGTCTCAAGCTCGCCCAGACGCCAATAAAGAATATTTCCATACCGCTGGTTCAGAACTACACAGCCAAGGATCACACGATGGCTCACGAGATCAGGGAAAACCTTTACAGACAGCTCTTTTCACCTGTGAGGTGGACCCAGAGCGTTCGCTACATGATTGATAAAGGGGTTGACACCTTTGTGGAGATCGGACCAAAGA
>JALTVH010000280.1 GCA_027049085.1 Aquificaceae bacterium
TTGAGAAAGGATTCATCAATATATCTTTATGAAGAGTTTTTGATCCAACCGGGAAGGCACACCTTTGAGGTTGTCCTCAGGGAGAAGAAGGGACTGAGGAAGGTGGAGAGGATTAGGTTCCAAAAATTAGTCAAGCCCGGTTCAACGGTGGCTATTTCATACAGCGATATAAGGGGGCTGTTCGTTATCGAAAAGTAGGCTACGATAGAATCTGGCTCAGGTGTCTTGCCTCAACATCTATAAGGTCTTCAATCGTTGTTTCCTTAAGAAACTCAACGATCTTCTTCTTGAGCTTTTCCCACCTGTGATGAATTGAGCAGGGGTTGGTCTCGTATTCCTCACATTTATCAGGCATAAGAACACAGGCATTAAACTTGTTTTCTTCTCCCAGCAGAACCACCACATCCCACATTGTGAGCTCTGACGGGTTCACCTTGAGGGAAAATCCACCCTTTGGACCTTTAACAGAAGTTAAAACATCCCTCCTTGAAAGCTCATGGAGGATCTTGGAGAGAAAAGGTTTGGGAATGTTCTGGTTCTTGGCGATCTCATCAGCCTTAACAAGCCTGCCTCTGTTGGTAGCAAGGTAAGAGAGAGCCATCAGAGCGTATCTTACAGTATCGGAATAAATCATCATGAATTACATTATATACATTAACGTTAAATTTATCAAGGCTTTGAAAAATGTTACATGTCTCTTTAACCTCTGAAACTGGCCAGGACCACCTGAAAAAACAGGTTGAGAAGCCACCAAAAGAGGAAATACCATGTGATTTCAAAACTTCCTTTTGTAAGATGCCCAGAACTTAAGTTATTTCTGATTTCTTGATATTCTTATTCCAAAAATTCTTGACAAAGGACTCATGAAGGTATATGCTTATTAACATGAGCTATATCATAAATCTGGTGCCAAGCGGCAGGGGAGTCAACAGCCTGATAAAAGAAAGAACTAAAGGAGGTGTGCAATGAACCTCAGTAGAAGGAACCTCCTTAAGGCAGGGGGATTGTCCCTTGCGCTCCTCACCAAGCCTACCTTCTCCCTACGTGTCTTTGAACCAGTCGTTAAGGTTGAGAACCCCGTGCTCCACTACCCTGAAAGAGACTGGGAAACGATGTACAGGGACATCTTCAGGTCTGAGGACACCTTTGTTTTCCTGTGCGCTCCCAACGACACCCACAACTGCCTGCTCAGGGCACATGTTAAGAATGGCGTGGTCACGAGGATTGAACCCACCTACCGATTTGGTGAGGCAACGGATCTGTACGGTCTCAGGGCAAGTCATAGGTGGGACCCGAGGTGCTGTAACAAGGGCCTTTCCCTTATGAGGAGGTTTTACGGGGACCGGAGGGTTAAAGGTCCAATGGTAAGAAAGGGTTTTTACGAGTGGTTTAAGGCTGGCTTTCCCAGGGATCCAGAAACAGGAAAGCCACCGGAAAAGTACTTCCAGCGCGGAAAGGACAAGTTCATAAGGGTTACCTGGGACGAAGTATCGGACATCATAGCCAAAACGATGATTAACATCGCTCAGACCTACTCAGGGAAGGAAGGCAGAAGGAGGCTTGAAAATCAGGGACACTACCCCAAGGAAATGCTTGATGAAATGCAAGGAGCAGGCACAAGAACGATGAAGTTCAGAGGCTCAATGCCCTTCCTTGCTGTAGTCAGATACACTTCCCCCTACAGGATGGCAAACCTAATGGGCCTTCTTGACCACCATATCAGGGGTGTTCCGCCCGACAAGGCACTCGGCGGAAGGGGATGGGACAACTACTCCTTCCATACTGACCTCGCCCCGGGTCACCCCATGGTCACAGGCCAGCAGAACACGGACTTTGACCTGTGCATGTGGGAGTACTCAA
>JALTVH010000281.1 GCA_027049085.1 Aquificaceae bacterium
CCTTTTCCTTCACAGGCATGACAGACAACCGTTTCTGCCTTCCCAAAGACACCCTTCCCCTCACATCTCGGGCAGTCAATCCACCTCTCGTAATCAATTTCCTTTTCACAGCCAAGACCTGCTTCCTCAAGGCTGAGGCTGAGCTTGAGCCTTATGTCCTGACCCTTTCTGGGCTTCTTTCCCCTTTCCCTTTCACCTTTAATAATTCCTTCAATGAATTCCTGGATATATTCCATAAAGTCCCTGAATCTGTTCTCGTCCCCGCTCCTCAGGATCCTGTCGTACTCCTCTCTCCTCTCCTCGTCCGAAAGGACGTGGTATGCCTCGTTTATCTCTTTGAACTTTTCTTCTGCCGATGGGTCCGGATTTCTATCGGGATGGTAGAGCCTTGCGAGCTTCCTGTATGCTTTCTTTATCTCCTCGGCGGTTGCACCTTTTGAGAGGCCAAGGATTGCGTAGTAATCCTTAATTCCCGATTTCATCTGTTAATTATAATTCTCCCCAGTCCCCTGTGAATAAGCAGGGGATCATAGGTTCCGAGATCCTCAAAGAGCCAGCCGTCACCCCCTGTGATGAAGATCGGAAGCTTTCTTCCCACCATCTCTGACCATCTTTGCGAGGTTTCCTCAATGAACCTTCTGCTCTCAAGATAGATCCCGCCCTTAAGACAATCCTCAGTGCTTTTCCCTATCTCTTCCTCAAAGATATACGGCTCCACCTCGGGAATAGCTTCCGCTCTGGCACTCAGGCAGTGGGCTTTGAGCCTTGGTCCGGCGGTGATGAAACCGCCTCTGAAAACTCCTCTGTGAAGAAGGTCTATAACAAGGGCGGTTCCTGCACTGACTATTACCCCGTCGGGCGAGTAGAACTCTTTTACCGCCCAGGCATTTAGGAGCCTGTCTGTTCCCAGGGTTTGTGGCGTTTCGTACTCTACTTCAAGGGGGATGTCTTCCCTTCTCAGGATGTATATCCCTTCACCAAAGAATTCTCTCAGCCTTTCATTGAAGCTCTCTTTTACCGAAACTGCAACCGCTTTTTTATAGCCTTTAGCCACAGACTCAAAGTCCTCGTGCCTGAATCTGCCAATTTCCCTGATTTCTTCTCCATTGATCTCGCAAAGGTGAACCGTTGTGTTCCCCACGTCAATGCTGAGGATCCTATCCCTCATGGACACCCTCGCTGGAGGCTCTCAGCTCAAGGACAATCCACCCCCCCTCTTTTCCTTCCCTCTCAAGGGCTTCTTTTACCGTCTGGGAGTCCGCGTCCTTTGCGATAACACCCACGGTGGGACCAGAACCGCTGATGTAAACGCCAAGGGCACCTGATCTGAGGGCTACAGACTCAACCCTCTCAAAGATCTTCACCAGCTTCTTTCTGTAGGGCTGATGAATCCTGTCCCCAAGGGCTGTCCTGAGGAAGTCGTATTCCTTTCTAAGAAGTGAAGCAATGAAGATAGATGCCCTCTGGATATTGAAGACAGCATCCTCAAGGTCAACCTTCCTTGGAAGGATCTTCCTTGCCTCCACAGTACTCACCTCAAAGTCTGGAACCGCAAAGAGGAGGGCAAGGTCCTCTGGAAACTCAAACCTCATATAAAGGTCCCTGCGGTCGGTGCAGATAACGAATCCACCGAGGAAGGCGGGCAGGAGGTTGTCGGGATGGGATTCAAACTCAAAGGCTATCTCAAGTTTCTCATCAAGGCTGAGTTCTTTTTTGTGGAGTCTTGCGAAGGCTTCAATACCTGCAACTATCGCTGTTGCCGAGGACCCGAGGCCTCTTGCGGGGGGAACGTTGTTTTCCTGCCTCAGAAAAAAGGGCTTTTCCCTCTCACCCCACCTCTCACAGCACAGCCTGTAAAC
>JALTVH010000282.1 GCA_027049085.1 Aquificaceae bacterium
GACAACCTCCTTGACCAGCCCGTTCCGATCAACGACATACTCCTTGCACCCGCCGAAAGAGTTGACGTTCTTATAAAGGCTGACCAGGCACCAGGAACCTATGCCTTCCAGGATCTCAATGCAAACCTGACCCTTCTTACTCTTGAGTACAGCGGTGCCCAGGTAAATGACCCGATACCTTCTGCAATAAACTCTGAGATAGCCCAGTGGGTCGCCCAGCTCAGGCAGATGAATACATCAGCCCTCAGGCAGGTAACGATGACCCTTAACTTCGTGAGAGGGCAGGGCGCTATAAACAGGCAGGTCTTTGATCAGAATCCCTACATCCTTGAGTCGCCTGTGGGAACCTATGAGGTCTGGACGATAATCAACCAGACTGGTATGGACCATCCCTTCCACCAGCACACAGATGGTGCGGTTATACTCAGCATAAATGGTGGCGATCCCTCCTACGCTCAGCTTTACTCAACTATCAACGGTCTGAAGGACACGATCAACGTTCCACCGATGGGAAGCGTCACCATGCTTGTTCCGGTTCTTGATTACACAGGGGACACGGTTTTTCACTGCCACATTCTCGGGCACGAGGACATCGGCATGATGGGCATCTGGCGCAGAGTATAGTCCGTTCCTCCTTTTACCGCCCGCCGGGTCCTGCCGTTGCCTCCTCCCTTTTTAATTCCTTTTCTTCTTCCTCAAGGCTCTCAGCCAGGTAATCCGCAAGGTGCATGACCCTCTGATCAGAACCAAACCTCCTGATCCCGTCCCTCAGCTGAAGAACACAGCCCGGACACGTTGTCAGCACCACATCCGCTCCCGTTTCTTTAAAGTCCTCAATCTTTTCTTTCTGCACCTTCTTTGAAAGCTCAGGATTCTTTATGCTCCACAGACCAGCAAACCCACAGCAGGACTGAGCCTTCTGGGCTCTAATCACCTGGGCACCTTCCACCTCTTCAAGGGCAGAGTAAAAGACCTCCGGGTCAATACTCATGGCAGAGTATGAGTGGCAGGGAACGTGGAAGGTGAGCCTCTCGCTCGCAGACCTGAACTTGACGGGAAAGGATTCCTTATTCAGGATCTCGGCAAAGTCATAAACCTTCCAGTCTTTTCCGTAGTCCTCAAGGAGGGCACCGCCGCAGGTGGGACAGGCGACCACTATGGCATCAAAATCGTGCTTCTCTATCTCTCTGAGGTTATGATCCTTCAGCTTCTCAAAGGCGGAGGTGTTGCCGTGATAAAGGTGGGGGGCACCGCAGCATTTTATGTCTTCCGGAACCACAACGGTGTAGCCGATCCTGTTCATCAGCCTGATCACACTCTCACCGGTTTTTCCGTAAAAGACGTCAATCATACAGCCTGTGAAAAATAGCAGCCTCCCCTTCTCTTCCTCAGCCCTGAAGGTTTTTCCTCTGATCCCGAAGGGCTTTCCATCTGGCTTTGGCATGAATTTAACACTGCCGGTAGGCAGGGGCGTTTTAATTTCACCAGGCAGGAATCTGCTCAGCTTTCCAGCTATCTTAATTGCCTTTCTGCCCAGGTCAGACTGCATCAGCTCAAGGCTTTTTAGCCCCATCTTTGAGAGGAGGTCCCTGCCGATCTCCTTTTCCTGAAGTTCTCTGACCTGAACGAATATTTCCTTGTAGTGAACATCATTGGGACAGATCCACTCACAGCGCCTGCACATTGCACACTCGTTCCACTGCCTTGCGACCTCACCGGTGAGGGGCAGTTCTCCCTTTACCACCATCTCTGCAAGGGCAAGCCTTCCCCTTGCGTAGCTCCCCTCCTCCTCATGGTAGGATGGGCAGACAGACTTGCACAGCCCGCACTTTACACACTTCTGAGCAAGGTCAAG
>JALTVH010000283.1 GCA_027049085.1 Aquificaceae bacterium
CAACGGTGAAGAGCATGAAGTAGGCGCCATTGTTGTTGCCACTGGCTTTCAGCACTTTGATGCCAAGAGGAAGGGTGAGCTCGGCTACGGCATTTACCCCGACGTTATCACCAACCTTGAGCTTGAGCAGATGTTCTCAAGGGAAGGCAAGCTCTACAGGCCCTCGAACGGCCAGCTCCCCAAAAGAGTTGCCTTTGTGTTCTGTGTAGGCTCAAGGGACAGACAGCTCGGTGTGACAAACGTGCACTGCTGCAGGTATGGATGTGCCCTCTCGGGTCTTCAGGGATCTGAGATAAGGGAGCATTACCCAGAGGTTGATGTTTTCTGCTATTACATGGACGTTAGAACTTACGGAACCTGGGAGTATCCCTTCTACTGGGCACCTCAAGAGAAGTACGGTGTGAGGTACGTAAGGGGAAGGATAGCAGAGATCACCTACAGCCCTCAGGACGGAAGGCTAAGAGTCAAGCATGAAGACACAATAGTTCAGAGACCTGCTGAAATACCCATGGACCTCGTTGTACTTGTTCTGGGTATGGAGCCCTCCGAGGGAACCAAGAAGATAGCCAAGATCCTCGGCCTTGCCCAGGATCCCGACAGCGAATTCCTTGTACCCTCAGAAGAGTCAGGCTCCAACATCCTTTCCAATAAAAACGGCGTATTCATAGCGGGTGCCTGTAAGGGACCTATAGACATTGAGTCTTCCCTTGCGGAGGGAGAAGCGGCAGGTGCGGAAGCAGCAACCTTTATAGGAGCCAAGGTGTCTGCCTGATATGAGTGAAGAGAGGAAGGAAGCCAGCTTTCAGCCAACGACCTTAGATGACGCCCTCATCAGGGACTACCTTGTCAAGATCCTGGGCGAGGGTGAGGACTTTGTCCAGGACTTCTACGCAGAGCTTGAAGAGAAATCTGCACTCTTTCAGGAAAAACTTTCCAAGGAGAGGCTTCCTTCCCTAACAAAAGAGGATCTCGGAACTATCCTTGAGAGGGTCTTCTCTACAAGGAGAAAGAAGGACAGGATCATTGAGGAAACGGGAGAGTCCAACCTCAAATCTGCAATAAGCGATCTCCTGTACGGAATGGAAGATAAAAGCTGGGATGAAAAGGTTTTTGAGTTCTCCAAGAAGATAAGAGGTGTTGACGTCAAGTCTGCAAGGGACCTTGCATCCGAACTACTTCACTTCACCTTCCCCGACAAATATATTCTCTGGACAAGCTGGATATGGGACCCAACCAGCGAGACAGGAGCCATCGTTTTTCTCAAGGAAGAGCCACCAACAGGCGGAAGGGGAAGGCGTATGTACGGGGAGAAGTACGACCAGTTCAAGCAGATTTACGAGCAGATAGCTGAGAAACTGGAGGAGTTCGGGATCAAAGTTAAGGGATACCTTTTCGTTGACATCTTCCTTGCCATGATATACGCCACTTACGTTGATTACATGACCCTCTCAACCATGCACAGTGCCAAGGGGTTCTTTCCCCCTGCAGGTGTTATGGCTAAGAGACTTCTGGGTGTTAATGCACCCGTTGAGTTCACCTGAGGAGGTGTGAGAGATGGCAATTCACGAACGGAGCCTTGTGGAACCCGAAAGGGTTCTAAGAAAGGAAAGGCTCGTAGTTGATGGTATTGATGTTTCGGGAGACTGGAACCTTATCATTCTTCCAAGGACGATCAACGATTACGACCTTGATTTTTACGATGAGGTCATCGCCCAGCCCGAGGGCAAAACCATAGTCAACTGCTACCAGTGCTCATACTGCACAGCTTCTTGTCCTGTTCACAACTACTGGGATGAGCGTTACAACCCCAGGCACTTCATTTATCTTGCAAGGCTCGGTCTCATAGATGAGCTCCAGAAGCGTGCGGACGTTATGTGGAGATGCGTTTCCTGCCACAAGTGCACTCACAGGTGTCCAAAGGGCGTTCTCGTTGAAGAGGTTCTCAAAGCTATCCTGAGGGTAATGGCAAAGAAGGGAATAATAGAGGAGTACCCCTCCAAAAAGTTTGACAAGTTCTTCATGGACAGCGTCTATGAGCACGGAAGGATAGAAGACGGTGAGCTGCTCTTTGGATGGATTGAAAAGCAGGGCTATCAGGTCGCCAAGGATCCTATTCTTAAGAAGCCCATACCCTTTATGGGCGGTGTTCCCCAGTGGCTAAAGGACCTGGCTATCAAACCAATTAAAAACATGAATATCGGATTCCTGATACTTAACGCCAAACACATGCTCTTCCACCCAAAGACCAAGAACTGGAACAGGTTCAAGCAGGTCCTCAGAAAAGTTATGGAAGAAGAGGGCGTCTTTGCCCACTGATCAAGGAGGTGATGAAATGGCGGTAGCACTGCAAATGAGAAAACCGCCTATGGGCGGTATAGGCAAAAGAGTTGCATATTATCCGGGTTGTTCCCTTGAGGGTGCAGCGAGAGCCTATGACGTTTCCTCAAGAATAGTAGCTAAGGAGCTCGGCCTTGAACTGGACTACCTTGAGGATTACAACTGCTGCGGGGCAATGGAAACCAAAAACGTGACCTTCTGGGGCACAATGCTCCTCAACGCAAGAAACATGTCCCTCGCAAAGAAACAGGGCCACAGTGTAATAGTTGCACCCTGCAACGGATGTTCCTTTTCTCTCCAGAGGGCAGAGTATTTTCTTGAGACAGACAAAAGTGTCTTTGAGAGGGTTAATTCACTCCTCAAAGAAGGCGGTGTTGATCCCCTTGACGAGATACCCATGACTTACCACATCCTTGAGTGGTTCTATCACGAGGCAGGTCCCGAGAGAGTCAAGGAAAGGACCAAAAAGCCCCTCAAAGGGCTTAAGGTAGCCAATTACTACGGCTGTCTCTACACAAGACCCCACTTTTACGCAAGGACATACTCCCATATTGGTGGTCAGGATGAGAACGTCCGTCCGAGGATGAGGGATACAGCGGATGACGATGAACACCCCTACTACATGGAGTCCCTCCTTGAGTCAGCAGGAGCAACCAACGTTGAGTTTGAGCCCATGCACACCCAGTGCTGTGGTGGTCCCCACTCCCTCTCGGACGAGCAGGTTTCCGAAAAGTTTGTCATGATGATCCTTCAGACAGCCAAGAGGAACGGCGCTGACATCATAGCAACCGAGTGTCCTCTATGCCACGCATCCCTTGAGATGTACAGGCACAGGCTCATGATGAAGGGAGTGCCCGACGTCGATGTTCCTGCTGCCTATTTCACCCAGCTCCTTGGAATAGCCTTCGGCTACAGTGCAGGTGACGTAAAGCTCAAGGACAACCTCTCCGATCCCATACCTGTTCTCAAAAGGCTTGGACTTGTATAATCCGCCATGGAAGAGGAAAAGAAGATAATAATTCTGATGACAAGCGGTCCGCGCACCCCATGGAGGTGCGCAGCGCCCTTCTACATTGCAGCGCTTATGGCCGCCAACGACGCCAATGTTGAGGTTTTCTTTAACATGGACGGAACCAATCTCGTGCGTAAAGGGATTGCGCAGAAGATATGCCCCTCAGAGGAAGGAAACTGTTTTTCCCAGAATGGACACAAACCCAAGACCGTGTATGACTTTATGAGGGACGCTAAACTCGCAGGTGTAAAGTTTTTCTCCTGTAAACAGGCAGTTGATTCCCTTGGACTGACGGAAGAAGATCTCATACCTGAATTGGATGGTGTTGTCCCGGCAAGCGAGTTTGCTATACGGGCAATGGAAGCTGACAAGCTTATTGTATTCTGAATGGGATAAAATAATCCTATTCCAATACACGGGAGGTGAAAAATGGCTGAGGTAAACGGTTGCCAGGTTCCTGAGGACCTTCTCTACCATGTTGATCCTGAGGCTAATGCCTTCACATGGGCAAAGGACAATGGCGACGGGACCTATACCGTAGGATTGACCTCCGTTGCATCAGCAATGGCAGGGAGGCTTGTTGCCTACACACCCAAGAAAGTGGGTAAGGTGGTAAAAAAGGGCAAAAGCGTGGCAACCATAGAGAGCGGAAAGTGGGTCGGACCAGTTCCCGCACCCTTTGAAGGGGAGATCGTTGAAGTTAACGATGCCCTGAAAGCGAACCCCGGGCTTGCCAACGACGACCCCTACGGGGAAGGGTGGATCGTAAAGCTCAAACCCTCAAATCCCGATGAAGTCAACCAGCTGATGAAGGGTCCAGAGGCCGTTGAAGCCCTCAGAAAGGTAGCAGAGGAGAAGGGGGTAAAGTGCGGTTAATAAACGGGGCTGAAAGCCCCGTCCTTCCAGATATAAAAATTGATCCTTCCTTTGAAAGAGAGTTAAAAAAGGGTCTCGATCTGAGGTTAAAGCACTTTGGAAGGGAGGTCTTTTTTCACAGTCCCGGCTTCAAGCATTACGAGGTGGACGACTTTTCAATAAAGGGACCACCAAAATTCGTTGACATCTCGGTGACAGGCAGGCACTGCGAGCTCATGTGCGACCACTGTGCCAGCAAGATACTCTGGCACATGATACCGGCTACAACTCCCGAGGAGCTGTGGAAGGTTTGCAGTGACCTTAAAAACAGGGGTGTGGATGGAATTCTCATATCGGGCGGTTCGGACAGGGACGGTTTTGTTCCACTGTGGGATTTCTTTGACACGATGAGGGCTGTGAAGGAAGAACTCGGGCTCCTCGTTACCTGCCACGTGGGACTCGTTGATGACAAGTTTGTTCAGGGACTTTCCGATGCAAAGGTAGATGCGGTACTCTTAGATATAATAGGAGATAACGACACTATCAGAGAGGTATATAAACTTCCTCAAAGAAAGGTTGAGGACTATGAAAGGTCCCTTGAGCTATTGAAGTCCGCCGGATTGAGGATCGTTCCCCACGTTATCATAGGCCTTCATTACGGCAGGATCAAAGGTGAGGTAAAAGCCCTTGAGATGATAGCAAGGAACGATCCCTCTGCCCTTGTTCTTGTGGTGGTGATGCCTTACTACGGAAAGGCAAAATTCCAGCTCCTTCCGCCACCCTCTGCGGAAGAGAGCGCAAAGGTGGTTCTTGAGTCAAGGCTCATGATGCCCACCACTCCGATCATGATAGGCTGTGCAAGGCCTGCCGGGGAAGAGAGGACGAGGTTTGACATCTATTCCGTCCTTGCTGGGGTGAATGGCATCGCTTTCCCCGCCGAGGGAGTTGTTACCTACAGCAGGGAAATAGGTCTGGAGCCTGTTCTTTCTCCGAGCTGTTGTTCTACTGTCTTCTACGCACTTGAGGGGCCTGCAGCCTCCGACTCCTGATATAATTTTTCCATGAAACACCTCCAGAAAACTGATCCCGAAATCTTTGAAGTAGTAGCAAAGGAGTATGAGAGACAGTTCTACCACCTTGAGATGATCGCCTCGGAAAACTTCACCTCCCTTGCGGTTATGGAAGCGGTTGGAAGCGTCCTGACTAACAAGTACGCGGAGGGTCTCCCACGTAAGAGGTACTACGGTGGTTGTGAGCTTGTAGACATTGCGGAAGAACTTGCAATAGAAAGGGCTAAAGCCCTTTACGGGGCAGAACATGCCAACGTCCAGCCCCATTCTGGCTCTCAGGCAAACATGGCTGTTTACATGGCCCTCCTTGAGCCCGGCGACACCATTATGGGAATGGACCTTGCCCATGGTGGCCATCTGACCCATGGATCCAAGGTAAACTTCTCTGGCAAGGTTTACAACGTTGTCCATTATGGCGTTGATCCAGAAACAGAGCTAATAGACTACGATTCTCTCGCAAAGCTGGCAAAAGAGCACAGGCCCAGAATGATCGTTGGAGGCGCATCAGCCTATCCGAGGGTCATTGACTGGTCAAGGATGAGGGAGATCGCCGAAGAGGTTGGCGCCTATCTGATGGTTGACATGGCCCACTATGCGGGATTGATCGCTGGTGGTGTTTACCCTAACCCTGTACCTTATGCTCACTTTGTAACCTCAACAACCCACAAAACGCTGAGGGGACCCAGAAGCGGTTTTATTCTCTGCAAAGAGGAGTTTGCAAAGCAAATTGACAAGTCGGTCTTCCCTGGTATTCAGGGAGGTCCTCTGATGCACGTGATTGCAGGAAAAGCGGTTGCCTTTAAAGAGGCGATGAGTCCAGAGTTCAGAGATTATGCGGCAAAGGTGGTTGAAAATGCCCGCACCCTTGCGGAAGAACTTGCAAAAAAGGGCTTCAAGATAATAAGCGGAGGAACCGACAGCCATATCGTTCTCGTAGATCTCAGAAACAGAAACCTGATGGGAAGGGATGTTGAAAAAGCCTTAGAAAGGGCGGGAATCACAGTAAATAAAAACGCTGTGCCCTTCGATCCCTTACCGCCAACCAAAACAAGCGGTATCAGGATCGGAACATCAGCCCTCACGACAAGGGGCATGGGTCCAGAGGAGATGAAAAGGATCGCTATGATGATCACCGAAGTTGTTGATAATATGGAGGATGATAGAATAATTGAACGGGTTAAACAAGAAGTAATGGATATGTGTGAGCAATTCCCGCTATATCCGGAATTGAGGGGGATGATCTATGAGCTTCGTGATAGCAAGGCAGGCAATCTTTGACCAGAACCAGGAGGTAATAGGATACGAGGTTTACCTGAGAAAGTCCGAGGATCTTGACCACTACCCCGAAGATGTTCCATTCAACAAGGCAACCTTTATAGTAGCAGAGCTAATAGCTGAAATAGGTATGCAAAAGGTAGCTGAAGGCAAGAAGGTCTTTATGAATGTCACCCTTGACTCCATTCTAAACAAGGTCCTTGACCTTCTTACCCCGGAAAAGATGGTATTTGAACTGATTCCCTCAAAGGTTGAGCTTGGACAGTCAATTTATCAGAATGTCCTAAAGAGAATAGACGAGCTTAAAGGAAATGGGGCTGAGATATCTCTTCATGAAGGGCTTTACTCCTCAAAATACATAGATCTCCTTGAAAGATCCAACATCATAGAGATGACTGCAGAGAACCTTGAGGAGAACCGAATACTAGGTGCCAAAAGGAATCAGAAAAAGGTACTCATATCAAAGATTGAGGATGAATCCCAGTATGCAAAGGCAAAAGCCCTTGCCGATTACTTTGAAGGGAATTACCTTCAGAGGCCATCAGTAATCAAAGAATTTGAGATAGCTCCCTTCCTCAAAACAACCCTTCTGAGAATGATAAGCGCCCTTAACACAGCCCTGAGCATCAGAGACTTTGCCAATATAATATCCAGCGACGTAGGTATGTCCGCAAAGCTGCTTAGGTTCGTTAACTCAGCCTATTTTGCCCATCGTAAAGAGATCAAGGACATCATTCAGGCATGTTCCTACCTTGGAATGGAAAACCTTAAAAAGTTTACTCTCCTCGTTGCAACCAACGATTATGTGACCGTTGAAAATCCCGAACTCTGGAAAAAGTCCCTTGTCAGAGCAACCATTGCGGAAGAGATAGCAAGGAAACTCAAACCGGATCTGGCAAATGAAGCCTACCTTGTAGGACTCTTTTCTCTGATAGATGAGATCCTTAACGTTGATAAGGTGGAGTTTCTCAAAGAGGTGAATGTGGATCAGATAATAATTGACACCTTCACAGGAAACAACCCGCTCCTTGAAGAGATCCTGAACACCTCAATAGTTCTTGAAAATGCGATCCTGGAAGGGGATGAAGAAAAAATTAACAAGGTGGTTTCAGAGGTTTCCGAGAAAGTAGGGATTGAAAGCTACAAACTCAAAAACAAACTCCTTGATGCCCTAACAAAAGCGGAAGAGGTGCTCAAGCTTTAGGCTTTGGCTACCCCAGCTTCCTTCTCGTAGGGCCAGGAAATGATCCCACCGGAGAGGTTATAGGCGTCAAAGCCCATATGGCGAAGGAAGTAGGTTGCAAAGGCACTTCTCTCACCGCTCCTGCAGTAAACAATGTACTTTTTATCCTTTGGAAGCTCGTTGAATTTGAACCTCAGGTCGTCCATAGGGATGAGCTCTGAGCCAGGGATTCTGACCTGCATGTGCTCGGGTGGTGTCCTCACATCTAAAAGAACAACCTTATCCCCTTCCTTCTCAAGTATGTCTTTTGCTTCCTCTGGTGAAACCTCAGGTACATTGAACATCTTGATCCTCCATTGAGTGTTTTACTGAAACGATCCTGTTGTTTTCATCAACATAAACGAGGGTCGGCTCATAATCCTCCAGATCCGACTCCTCATAATCCGCATAAGAGGCGATTATAATAAGGTCGCCTCTGTCACCAAGCCTTGCTGCTGCACCGTTGAGCCTCACCTCACCGGAAAAACGAGGAGCTGGAATGACGTAAGTTGTGAAGCGGGCACCGGTATTTATGTTGTAGACGTCGATCTTCTCAAAGGGTCTGAGGTCTCCGGCGATCATCAGCTCCTCATCAAGGGAAAGGCTCCCCTCGTAGTGGAGTTCAGATCCCGTTACCGTCAGTCTGTGAATTTTGGATTTGAGCATCTGCCTCCTCAAACCTTCCACCTCCTGACAGGATTAATAATATAAGAAATCTCTTATAAATTTCTACTCCCAAAGGGATGGACTCATTAAACTCCTCAGCGAAGAGGGAAACTTGACCTTTTCACCAAACATCTCTCTGAGTCTCAGGGCGTTAACAACAGCCTTTGCTCTGTAGTGGTTGTTGAAGAAAACGTAGGTAACCGAACCATCAAAGGTTCTGATCAGTTTGTCCCTCATCTCTTTTAGTTCCTCATCCGAGTACAGGTAGTTGTACCTGCTTGAGGAAGTTTCGCCTTCATACCACTGCTCAATGTTTCGCCCGTGAAGCCTGACATAATTTATCGCACCAACCATCCTCCAGGGACCCACAAAGATCCCGGGAAGACGAGGCGCATCAACATTTGCAACGGAAAAGCCCATGACCTCAAGGTCCATCAAAACCTCACTCTTGAGGAAAGACCTGTTTCTTGGCTCTATTACTTTGTCAAAACCTGAAAAATCCTCTGAGAGTCTGAGGAGGTATTCCCTCGACTCATCGTTCCAGTGAAAGGATTGAGGAAACTGAAAAAGAATGCAGATGAATCGCTCGCTTTCTACAAGAGGCTCAAGGGTGTACTGGAATCTCTCAACATCCTCGGCGGTGTAGCTCCTCTCATGGGTAAATACTGAGGGCGCCTTTACAGAAAACTCAAGCCTCCTGGTTTTATCTAAAAAAGCTATTATCTGCTCCCGGCTGGGCATTCTGTAAAAGCTGAAGTTCAGCTCAAGGACATCAAAAAACTTTTCGTAATAAAGGATCATTTCAGAGTGGTGAATAGAGTTAGGATAGAAAACCCCTTTCCAGTCTGTGTATGAAAAGCCGCTACAGCCTATGCGGAAGTTTGAGAAGCTCTTCACGCAACGAACTTGCTCTTGAACTCATCAAGTGCCTTCTTTACCTTTTCCTTCAGTTCATCATCGAGGGCTTTCTTTTCCCTGATCTCCTCAAGGATTTCCTTTTTTTCAGAATCAAGGTAGGAATAGAGCTCCTTTTCAAACTTCCTCACAGCATCAACGGGAAGGTCATCAAGGTAACCGTTTGTCCCAGCGAAGATTGCTACTATCTGTTTTTCAACGGGCAGAGGACTGTAAGGTTCCTGCTTTAGGAGTTCCACGAGTCTCATACCCCTGTTTATAGTTTGCTGGGTAGCCTTATCAAGTTCGGAGGCAAACTGAACGAAGGCCTCCAGCTCTCTGAACTGAGCAAGATCAAGCCTGAGAGTTCCAGCAACCTGCTTCATGGCTTTGATCTGTGCCGCACCTCCGACCCTTGAAACCGAAAGTCCAACGTTGATGGCAGGTCTAACACCCTTGTTAAAGAGGTCAGGCTCAAGGTAGATCTGACCGTCTGTAATGGAAATAACGTTGGTGGGAATATAAGCAGCAACGTCACCCGCTTTGGTTTCAATAATTGGAAGAGCTGTCAGGGAACCACCGCCATGGTCATCATGGAGCTTTGCTGCCCTCTCAAGGAGTCTTGAGTGAAGGTAGAAGACGTCGCCGGGAAATGCCTCCCTTCCCGGTGGCCTTCTCATCAGAAGGGAGAGCTGACGGTATGCCTCCGCGTGTTTGGAAAGGTCATCGTAGATAACAAGGGCGTGCTTTCCGTTGTCTCTGAAGTACTCGCCGATAGTGCATCCAACGAAGGGCGCAAGGTACTGCAGAGATGCAGGGTCAGTTGCGGAAGCAACCACAACGGTTGTATATTCCATTGCACCTTCTTTTTCAAGGAGTTCAATGATCCTGGCAGTAGTTGACCTTTTCTGACCAACCGCCACATAAATGCAGTAAACGTCTGTGTCTCTCTGGTTGAGTATTGTGTCTATACAGATAGTGGTTTTGCCCGTTGATCTGTCGCCAATTATAAGTTCCCTCTGGCCTCTTCCTATGGGAATCATGGAATCTATCGCCTTTATACCTGTCTGGAGTGGTTCGTGAACAGGCTTTCTGGATACAACACCGGGTGCTATCTTTTCAACAGGCGAAAGGTACTCGTACTTAATCTCGCCCTTTCCATCAAGGGGCTGACCGAGGGGGTTGATAACCCTTCCTACCAGACCATCACCAACGGGCGCAGAGAGGATCTGCCCTGTCCTGCGGACAATTGATCCCTCCCTGATTCCCGTCTCACTTCCAAGTATAATAAGACCCACGTTATCTTCTTCTAAGTTAAAGGCGAGCCCTTTTTCTCCTCCCTCAAACTCAACAACCTCCATTGCCATGACATTCTCAAGGCCGTAAGCTCGTGCGACTCCATCACCAACGTAGTAAACTACCCCAACCTCCTCCATCCTGGCTTCTGGTTCAAAGTCCTTTATCTGCTGGCGTAGAATATCAAGGGCTTCCTCGTAGCTGAGCATTCCCATTATGGAAACCTCCTCGGTTTTCTGGCATCAAATTATATCACAGGAGCTTGAACTTCTTTAATATTAATACAAATTTTATATATTACGATTTTTAGTATTGCATGAGGAGGAAAATAAAAGAATGTCAAGGAAAGGTGCAGACATCGTTATAGAGACCCTTAAGGCAGAAGGGGTTGAGGTTATCTTCGGCCTTCCGGGCGGAGCTATTATGGAGGTTTACGATGCCCTCTACAGAGATGGAACTATAAAGCACATCCTCACCCGCCACGAACAGGGCGCAGGTCACATGGCGGAAGGCTATGCCAAGGCAACGGGAAAGGTAGGCGTTGCAATGACCACCTCAGGACCAGGTGCTACAAACATAGTGACTCCAATTGCTGACGCCTATATGGACTCCGTGCCAATAGTTGTCATCACGGGCCAGGTGCCAACTCACATGATAGGAAACGATGCTTTTCAGGAAGTTGATATAGTTGGTATAACAAGGCCCATTACCAAGCACAACTTCCTGGTAAGGAGCATTGAGGAGCTCCCACTGATTATAAGACAGGCCTTTTACATAGCCAGGACCGGAAGACCCGGTCCTGTCCTGATAGATATTCCCAAAGACATTACCCAGCAGAGCTCTTCCGTTCCCATACCCTCTGACCAGGAAGTCAGAGACTCACTTCCGGGCTATAAACCCCACGTTCAGGGGAACCTCCAGCAGATTAAGAAGGCTGTCAGGTTAATTGCCCAGGCAAAGAGGCCAGTTCTTTACGTGGGCGGGGGCGCAGTAAACTCGGAAGCCCAGGAAGAGCTTGTAGAACTTGCAGAATTGATGAGGATCCCGGTAACAACCACCACTCAGGGAAAGGGCGCCTTCCCGGAAGACCATCCCCTTGCCCTGCGGATGCTGGGAATGCACGGTACCTATTACGCAAACATGGCAGTTTACAACAGTGACCTTCTCATAGCGGTCGGGGCAAGGTTTGATGACAGAGTCACAGGAAAGATTGATGAGTTTGCCCCGGATGCAAAAATAATACACATTGACATTGACCCCGCGTCAATTTCCAAGAACATAATCGTTGATGTTCCTATCGTTGGCGACGTCAAGATAGTCCTCCAGAAGCTGATAGCGGAGATAAAAAGAAAGGGAGCAAAAATAGAGCACCCGGAGGAAAGGGAAAAGTGGTTAAGTCAGATAGAAAAGTGGAAGAAGCTCCATCCCCTGACCTACAGGAATTCAAGGAAGGTCATAAAACCTCAGTACGTTATTGAGGAGATCCACAGGGCAACAAACGGACAGGCGATAATCGTACCAGGCGTCGGACAGCACCAGATGTGGGCAGCGATGTTCTTTAAGTTCAGCTATCCAAGACAGTTTCTAAACTCAGGCGGTCTCGGAACCATGGGCTTCGGACTGCCCGCTGGAATAGGGGCAAAGGTGGGAAGACCTGATAGAGAGGTCTTTGTGGTGGACGGGGACGGGTCCTTTGTAATGACGATGCAGGAAATAATAACAGCGGTTGAGTATAAAATTCCCGTCAGAGTGGCGATTATAAATAATGGATACCTTGGAATGGTCCGCCAGTGGCAGGAACTCTTCTACGACAGGAGATATTCAGAGGTTGACCTGAGCATTCAGCCGGACTTTGTCAAGCTGGCGGAGTCTATGGGAGCGGTGGGCTTCAGAACCGAAAAGCCATCAGAAGTCAGAAAGATAATTGAGGAGTCTCTAAAGATACAGGACAGGCCTGTAATACTTGACTTTGTGGTTGACAGAGAAGAGAATGTCCTGCCGATGGTCCCGCCGGGCAAGTCTTACAGGGATATGATCCTTGAGGATGGAAGGGGTGCAGAGGCTGAGACCATGTACCTTGTAGGCTGAGGAGGAAGTATGGCAGATACAGTGGGCGCAGCGAGTCTGAGCATTACAAGAGGACCGAGGCTCAGGGAAACAAAAAAAGGAACGGTCAGAAAGCATATTATTAACGTCAAGGTAAGAAACGAGATAGGTGTCCTTGCAAGGATCGCAACACTGATAGCTGGAAAGGGCTATAACATAGAGAGCCTCTCTGTAGGCGAAACAAACGAACCGGGCGTTTCAAGGATGACCATTGAGGTTGTGGGAGACGACATAGTTATTGACCAGGTGGTTAAACAGCTCAGAAAACTCATTGACACCATCAAAGTACGGGATATTACAGACCTTCCCCACGTTGAGAGGGAACTCGTCCTCGTGAAGGTTCACACTCCTACCTCAAGGGCGCGGGATGAGGTTCTGAGAATAGTGGAGATCTTCAGGGGCAAGATAGTGGATGTTTCTCCTGAAACTTATACCATTGAGGTAACGGGAGACGAGAACAAGATACGGGCTATGCTTGAATTACTAAAACCCTTTGGCATCAAAGAAATGGCGAGGACAGGTAAGGTTGCAATGAGGAGGGAACTCTTTTCAGAGGAAGCAGGCCAGGAATAAGGGGGGTTCTGAAGGGGGAATATTTATCTGAGGGAGAGCGAGCATGGTAGAGACGCCGAAGCTGTCGTCCCTTGCTGGAGAGCTTTTAAAGTTCTTTATGGTATCCTCACTGATATTCGGGGGTATCATAGCCTTTGTCTTCTTTTTCCTCGGTGGCTTAAATCCTTACTACTCGGTGGGTGCTGGACTGCTTATTGCACTTACCTGGGTACTCTTCAACATACTGTGGATGAAGGGAAAACTGGAAGAGCTCTTCGGAAGGCTCCTTTATATAGTTGACCTGCTTGAAGAGAGGCACAAGGAGACAACTGTCGTTCCCATACCTATCCATGAGGAAGTGATGGGTATAGTAACGAGCATAAAAAACATGATTGCGAACTTTGAGGAAAAGTATCAGAAGGAACTCAGAGAGCTTGAAGAGCAAATGGATCTAATTTCGGATAACTCTTCAAAGATCATTGAAGCCCTTGAAAAGGTCCATGATGGATACATGAAAGTTGATTTTCCTTCAGGCCTCGATCCTGTTGGGGCCATCGGGCAGGCTCTTGAGCAAACTTTTGAGTTTTATCGGGAAAGGTTCAGCAACATAAAGAAATATTTGGCAGAGTGCCATAAGAGGGTTACAAGTCTTGCTTTACTTTTTGAAGAAGATGGCGATAAAATAGATATAGACGAAGCTAAGCGTTTGCTTGATGAAATAAGTGAGTTCGAGGAGGAAATAGAGAAGGAGTTGAGGTACTTGAAGGATGTTTAAGGAGGGCTAAGGACAATGGACAAGTACGAAGAGGTCCTTCAGGAACTTATCAAAGGATCCGGTTTGGAGGGGGCGGTACTGGTAAGCGCGGATGGTCTTCCGATCTCTGCTGTTTTAAAACCTGGAATTGAAGAGGACAGGGTTGCCGCAATGAGCGCAGCGATCCTGTCCCTTGGTGAAAAAGTCTCAGAGGAACTTCAGAAGGGACTCCTTGAGCAGATCACCATAAAGGGTGAGGAGGGATATATTGTGCTAACAGGTATTGGTCAGGATGCAGTTCTAACTGTTCTTGCCAGTAACGAGGCAAAACTCGGTCTTCTCCTTATGGAAATAAAGAAGGCTCAGGATCAACTCAAGGAGGCAATAGGTTAATAAATGGCTCTGACGGGGGACCTCACAACTTTCAACTTCGCTGATATTCTGCAGGTACTTGCCAAGGACAAAAAAAGCGGTGTCCTCCTTGTTGAATGGAAAGACATGATAGTCGCCTACTACGTGAGGGAGGGTGAACTTGTCTTTGCAAGACCGGTTGATAAAGTTTTCAGAGTGTATACGGACAGAAACTTTGAACAGTTGATAGCCAAACTCAGGATCAAGATGGAAGATATCTACAAGACAATAGACAGATTTTTTATTCCAAGACTCGGCCAGAAGGAAGGTATCTTTTCCTTTACGCCCGGGTTCATCAAGTTTGACAGCGATGTTCCGGTTTACTATCCGGTGGAAGAACTCATTATGAGGGCTTCAAGGCTCCTTACACCCGAAGAAGTTGAAAGGAAGATATCCGAAGAGCTATTAATCTTTGAAAAGTCGCCCGACGCAGATGCAAAGGCAAGCAAGGTTAAGCTGACTGAAGAAGAAAAGAAGGTGCTCTCACTGGTTAACGGGAGCAGAACTGTAGCAGATATAAGGAAGGATTCGGGGCTTGACAAGCTGACCGTGGACAGGACTCTTTACGGCCTCCTTGCATCAGGAATCATCAGAAGGAAGAGGAAGGAAAGGGTTCAGAAGCCCTTTATCACCCTTGACCTTCTGGCAAAGATAGTTGAGAAAATTAAACAGCTATAGGGCTTGAGATGAAGGAATTAAAGAAGATCAAGATAGTTATCGCTGGACCCTTTGCGGCAGGCAAAACCCAGTTTATTAACACTGTAAGTGAAATTAAGACGGTTGCCACCGAAAGAAAAACTTCCGCTGCGGTTGAGAAGAACGTCAAGGACTACACCACAGTTGCAATGGACTTCGGAAAGATCAGAATTGACGAGGAGAACGAGCTATACCTCTTCGGTACACCAGGGCAGTCAAGGTTTGATTTCATGTGGGAGATACTTGGTGAGGGTGCCCTTGGAATAATCGTTCTTGTTGACAGTACCGACCCAAAAACCTTTCACGAGGCGAGGAGAATAATAAACTTCTTCCAGTCACGCTTCCCTGTCCCAATAGTGGTTGGTGCCAATAAACAGGACCTACCCAATGCCTGGTCACCGGATGACGTAAAGTTCGCTCTTGACATAACTGAGGATGAGGGGATACCGGTTATCCCCCTCTCCGCTAAGGATAAAGAAGACGTTAAAAAGACCCTTCTCACACTGCTTGAGATCATCAGGCTTAACATAGAAAGCGGGTAAAATCCTCTTAATGTTTACCCCCCAGGAAAAAAGAACTATCCTCGGGATAAATTTTGCAGTTATAGCCCGAATGCTGGGGCTCTTTCTCTTACTACCTGTGCTATCACCTTACGTCAAGGACCTTCAGGGAAGCACCCCCCTCCTTACAGGACTCGCTGTTGGAATCTATGGATTTACCCAGTCCCTCCTTCAGATTCCCTTCGGTTATATCTCTGACAGGATCGGGAGAAAGCCGGTAATAACCTTTGGTTTCATCCTTTACATTGTCGGGAGCCTGGCGGGAGGCCTTGCATCCACAGCATGGTCAATGGTACTCGCAAGGCTCCTTCAGGGTGCGGGTGCTATCTCTTCGTCAGCTCTATCTCTTACTGCAGACCTCATTAGAGAAGAAGTGCGAACGAGAGCCTTTGCCCAGATCGGCGCATCTGTGGGAATGGCCTTCGCTGTTAGCATTGTCGTTGCTCCAGTCCTTGCAGGGACATTCGGTGTGCCTTTCATATTCTTTCTGACAGCCCTTCTGTCAACTATAGCAATGCTTTACATCCTCTTTTTTATCAGGGAACCTGAGAAACACAACAGGGAAATTGAACCTTCAATAAAAAACTTTGCCCTGATCCTGAAGGATCCAAGGATATCTTTTATAAATTTTTCGGTAGCTCTTCTTCACGCCTTGCTCGTTACGGTTTTTACCGTTGTTCCCATTGAACTGATAGAGAATTTTGCCATGCCAAAAGGGGAACACTGGAAGGTGTATGTTCCTGTGATACTCCTTTCAATTGCAGTAATGGTGCCCGCGATAATCTATGCAGAGAAGAGAGGAAGGATAAGGGAAGTTATGGCATTGGGCGTGCTTATAATAACGATCGGTTTTGCCGCTCCCCTTTTTATTAACACATCGGCAGGTATTTTCCTGATGCTCGCCCTGTTTTTTGTAGGCTTTCACCTCCTTGAACCTGTCCTCCCATCTTTACTCACCAAAATAACCCACAGGGACCTGAGGGGCCTCTCTGTAGGGATCTATAATACGAGTCAGTTTATAGGAGCCTTCGCAGGGGGAATTTTAGGGGGAATTGCCCTCAAGAGGGGAGTCCAGACAATGCATTCAATGAGCCTGACTTTGAGCTTACTCTGGATTCTGCTGGTAGTTCTGTCCTTCAGAAAGTTACGTCTCTGATCATTTCAAGAGCCTTTGCTCTGCATTCTCCGCACAGGTTGAATCCTTTCCTGTCAAGATCCTCTGCTATTTTAGATTCTCCCATAACACATTTATCCCCCTTACAGGGCTCAAGACCAACGGAAATACCAAGCAGGTACGCAACACCCCTGTAAACTCTGTTCAGGAAAAGATCCTCAACAGGGTCGTAGAGTCTGTTGGCAAAAACGAAGATATCCTCCTCACCGCTCCTTGTATAACCCCACACAGGGGAAAATTGAGAAACTTCGTTCGAGTTCACAATCAGAACCCTGCGGAAAAGCCCCGGGAACTGCTTATTCTGAAAGTACAGCCTAAGTCCCTTCTCAGCAGGAGGATGTTTCTTGATTATGGAGATCCTCGACCCAAGACCAAAGTTCTTCCAAATTGAGGAACATGCTGCAAGGGGTATCCTAAGGCTTTCCACACCTGCTGAGATAACGTACACGAGGCGCAAGAGATGACCCTCACTTTTTAAGTGAATTAATTATTACAATGAAGAGTGCAACAGTTATGGATGCGTCCGCTATATTGAAAGCTGGCCAGTAGTGTTCACCTATATGGAGATGAATAAAATCCCTTACCTTTCCAAGAAAGAGTCTGTCATAAAGGTTTCCGAGGGCACCACCACCTATCAGACCCATAGCAACAGACACCCACCTCTTTCCGTCCCTTGAAGAGTAAAGGTAAGTAACAAGAAAGGCAATAATGGGTGTGAGTGTGAGCAGAGGTATCCTTATAACGTCAGGCAGGTCGGAAAAAATACCGAAGGCAGCACCCTTGTTGTAGATCAGGTAGAGCTTCAGAAAGGGTAAAACCCTGACCTCACCCGAGGAGAGCAGACTCTCTGCCAGCTCCTTTGTAATCAGGTCAAGGAAAACTACCAGTAAAAGTATGTATACATAAATCAGAGTCTGTCCACCAGTGATCTTTTCCACACCTCCTCAAGATTAGTAATTCTTTCCCTCAGAACTTCCTCACCGTTAAACCTGACAGTAAGATTTCTGTCAGAGGTAACCTTTCCAAGGTACATCCATTCAACCCCTGATTCCTCAATTATGTCCTTAACCTCATCAAGGTTGGAATGAGGTACGCTAATAACAATTCTTGTTGGAACCTCACTGAAGAGAAAGAAGTCAGCTCTCTCTTCACAGTATATATCAAGTTCGGCACCGAACTCTGTTCCAAAGAGGCTTTCAAGAACGCACACTATAAGACCCCCCATTGAAATATCGTGGGCTGAATTAATGAGATTTTCTCTACTGAGCCTGACCATCAGGTCAATCAGCTTCCTTTCCTTTTGAAAATCAATCTTCGGCACAGGACCCTTAACCTCACCGTGAACGACCTTGAGAAACTCGCTACCACCAACTTCCATAGAGCGAAACACATCGCCGATCAAGAGTATCTCATCGGTGTCGTTAAACTTTATATCTGTGTACCTGTTTGCTTCTTCCAGCCTTCCCACACAGACAACAACAGGGGTTGGATAAACGTTTCTCTGCTCTTCCTCCGTAACGGTCTCGTTGTACAGGGAGACGTTTCCGCTCACCACAGGAACGCCGAGCTCCTCACAGGCACTTGCCATCCCCTCTACAGCCCTGACAAACTGCCACATGATCTCTGGCCTTTCCGGATTTCCAAAATTCAGACAGTTGGTTAGGGCAAGGGGCTTCCCGCCCACACAGGCAACGTTTCTGCACGCCTCAGCAACCACGTATCTTGTGCCTTCATAGGGATCAAGAAAAACCATACGTCCGTTTCCCTCACAGGACAGAGCGATACCCGATGCTGTGGACAGCTCAGGTTTTTCAACCCATTTGAGTCTCAGAACCGCGGCATCTCCACCGGGAACGACTACGGTGTTGGTACCAACCTGAAAGTCATACTGGGAATATATCCACCTTTTGGAGGCTATATTGGGTGATGAGAGCAACCTGTAAAGTGCCTCCCTGAGATCAGTGGGAGGAACCTTTGCCTGATCAGTCTGGTTGACCTGGCGGTAGTAAAGGGGTTCCCTAACCTCTCTGTCATATTCGGGGGAGCTGTCTGTTATCAAAGAGACAGGAATGTCCGCAACGATCTCCTCGCCATACCTGACAACCAGCCTTTTTGTATCGGTAACCTCACCCACCACAGCCCAGGGAAGGTGGTATTTTTCAGCTATTTCTCTCAGCACCGGTACCTCTGTTTTATCAGCAACGAGGATCATCCTCTCCTGGCTTTCCGAAAGCAGGATCTCATAAGGGGTAAGATCCTGGCGAAGGGGGACGAGGGAAAGGTCTATCTCAGCACCGAGTCCAGACTTTCCCGCAAGCTCGGTAACTGATCCACCGAGCCCTGCTGCACCAAGGTCCTGCATGCCAACTACAACACCCCTCTCTACAGCTTCAAGAACTGCCTCAATCAGCTTTTTACCGAAAAAGGGATCTCCTATCTGAACGCTCGGTCTTTTATCCTCTGAATCTTCCCCAAACTCAAAGGAAGCCATCACAGCACCGTGGACGCCGTCCCTCCCTGTGGTAGATCCCATCAAAAATAGAACCTGACCTGGTTTCGTTGCCCTTGCCCTTATGATCCTTCCAGCAGGCATTACACCAATACAGAAGGCGTTGACGAGAGGGTTTGTAACGTAGGGTCCCTCAAAGACCGTTTCACCCCCCACAGTCGGGACGCCGATAGAGTTTCCATATGAGCCAATTCCACTAACAACACCTCTCAGGAGGGATTTAACCTCAGGGCTTTGAAGCTCACCGAAGCGGAGGGAGTCCATAAGTGCAACAGGCCTTGCACCCATTGAGAGGATGTCCCTTATTATTCCCCCTACCCCTGTTGCAGCACCGTGGAAAGGCTCTATATATGAAGGGTGGTTGTGGCTTTCAATCTTGAAGGCTACCCAGACCCTTTCGTCTATCTCAATTACACCGGCATTTTCACCGGGTCCCTGCACAACCCAGGGGGCAGATGTGGGAAACTTTCTGAGATGCTTTCTGGAAGACTTGTAGGAACAGTGTTCAGACCACAGGGCACCTATCAGTCCAGCTTCAACATCGGTTGGTTCCCTTCCGAGTTTTTCCCTGATCAGTTTGTACTCATCCTCGGTAAGACCGTGGATTTCCCAGACCCTTTCCATAGAAGGCTTTATTTTATCATTGACATGCTGTGTTATACTAATATACTACGATCCCCAAGGTACGGAGGAAGCTATGTACGCTATCATTGAAACGGGTGGAAAACAGTACAGGGTTGAAAAGGGAATGCGAATAAGGATTGAAAAAATTGAAGCCGAAGAGGGCAAGAAAATAGAGTTCATACCCCTCCTCATCAGGAAAAAGGACGGTTCCCTCGTCCTTGGCAAGGGAAAGGTCACAGGTGAGGTTACAGGTCACGGCCTTGGGAAAAAAGTAACTGTTTTTAAATACAAACCAAAGAAAAACTACAAAAGGTGGAAGGGGCACAGACAACCCTATACAGAAGTAGTTATCAAGGACATCAAGGAGGTGTAGTTATGGCTTCCAAGGCAAGCGGCGGATCAACGCGGAACGGGAGAGACAGTCATTCAAAAAGACTCGGCGTAAAAAGGTACGGCGGACAGTTTGTGAAGGCAGGGAACATACTCGTCAGACAGAGAGGCTCAAAGATCTACCCCGGTCAGAACGTAGGGATGGGTTCCGACTTCACCCTTTTTGCCCTCACCGACGGATACGTTAAATTTGAAAGGCGCAGAAACAAAAAGGTTGTGAGCGTTTACCCTGCCTGATAACGTTCTCTTCAGGAATTTCTTAACCCCTCACCAAATCCTCTCCTTAAAAAGAGACCCCCAGAGGGGGTCTTTTAAGCGGGCATACAAGGTGCAGGGCTCAGAAGGTGACGCCTATCTCAATTCCAGCTACGGTTCTGTTGTTTTTATCAAGGTTCCCAAAGACCTTATTCTTGGTTGAGATATAGGCGACCTCGGCCCTTATATAAGAGCTGGGTGTTGGTTTAAGGGTAGGGGTAAGGGTGAAGGTGTAGCCATTCTCAGCGTTTACAGAAGCTCCTGTATAAATACCAGTATCCCCCTCATCAAAGTACTCTACTCTTACAGGAAGGCTGATATTTCCGAGGTTTGGAATGGCGTAAAGGGCTATACCGTAAGCGTAACCCCTGGTACTTCCTCTGGTGTCAAGCCACTGATAGTCAAAGTTAACTCCGAGGTCTATCATTCCAAGGGAAAGGCTTCCAACAAAATCAATGAGGTTTTTGGCATCTTTATAGTCGTAGTAAGAGACAGCATAACCAAGGGGTCCTATCTCACCAAGAGAACCCACCGCAATGTTATCCCTTCCAAACTCCTGATTGTATTCAGCGTACAGGTCAATACCACCCGCATTGACCGTTGCCCTGACAGCGGGATAGATTACAGGCTGGGCGAACCATACGGTACCGAGGGTGATATTGGGATTGCTGTAGGTGTTTGCAACCTCATATCCAACGTTGGTGGGAAGGAGACCAACATCTATGCTGAGAACAGGAGCTGGTTTGAGAGTTATGTAGGACCATACAAGACCTGTTGCAGGATTATCCATTCCGTAAGAGTTGTAATTAAAACTCTGGGGTACGCTCATTCCTCCATTCCAGAAAGTTGGCTGGGCGAGTCCTCCTACCGCTATGTCAAAGCCAACTTCAAACATGCCCTTCTGGCTTCCGCTGAGATTGACAAGGAAGTTGGTAACGACAAAGCTATCCATGTCAGGATTATTATTGGTAGCCATATACCCACCACTGAGGGCACCCCCGAGTTTAAGATCGAGGCTTGATGAGACCCTGAAGGTCTTTTCTTCTGCAAAAACGGAACCTGCAAGCATGATAGATGTTCCAAGGGCAAGCGAAAGTTTCCTCATAACTATCTACCTCCTTGTAGTTTGCTCAGTTAAAAAGAGAAAAAGCGGAGCGGAGGACTGAGCCTCCGACCTTTTAAAGGTTATAGGCACTCTCACCGTGCTGACCACTATCAAGCCCCTCAATTTCCTCGTCCTCACTGACTCTCAAACCAGTAAGGGCTTTGGCCACTATAACTATAACAGCGGTAAGTATGCCGGAGTAAACAATGGTTGCAATTACACCTTCAATCTGAATAAGAACCTGTTTAGCATTTCCGTACAGAAGGCCCGCTGCTTCATTCACGGAAGGATCGGCAAATACACCTGTAAGGATTGCACCCACTATACCTGCTACACCGTGAATACCAAAGACGTCCAGGGCATCGTCGTATCCGAGGGCAGACTTGAGCTTGGCAACCGCAAAGAATGCAAAGATACCACCCAAGGCACCCACGAAAATTGCCCCTACAGGGTTTACAAAACCTGCTGCAGGAGTTACAGCAACGAGTCCTGCAATTATTCCTGAAGATATACCAACAACAGTTGGTTTACCTGAAACAAGCCACTCCACAAACATCCAGGCAAGTACTGCAGAGGCGGTTGCGACCGTGGTGTTGGTCATTGCGTAAACCGCTATGGTGTCAGCTGCAAGAGCTGATCCAGCATTGAAGCCAAACCATCCAAACCACAGGATCCCGGCGCCAAGGGCAACAAGGGGAACGTTGCTCGGAAGGAGGGTTGTGTCCTTCCTTTTCCCGAGGATGAGAGCACCTACAAGACCGGCGATACCGGCATTGATGTGGACAACTGTTCCACCGGCAAAGTCAAGGGCACCGTGGGAGCTGAGGAAGCCTCCACCCCAGACCCAGTGGGCGATCGGTGGATAAACTATGATTGACCAGAGTATGCAGAAGAGGATCCACGCTGAAAACTTCATTCTACCCACAAGGGAACCGCTTACAAGGGCAGTGGTTATCGCAGCGAAGGTCAGCTGGAACATCAGGTCAAGGAGTGCAGGGTAGCCTGTGTCAGGATTGATCCCTGAAATTCCCTTTCCAAAGAGGTACTGGCCGGGGTTTCCAATAAAGGAAGAAATATCATCACCGTAGGCGATTGAGTAGCCCACAATAAGCCAGGTCAGGGTGACTATGCAAAAAGCAACAAGAGACATAGCGATGGTATTCAGAGTGCTCTTGGTTCTGTCAAGGCCACCGTAGAATAGGGCAAGGCCAGGAACCGTCATGAACACAACAAGTGCTGATGCTGTTAGCATCCATGCTGTGTTCCCTGTGTCTAATTTGGCACCCTCCTGAGCAAAAGCGGGTATAGCGGTAAAGAGCAGGGGCAGAATCGCCCAAATTGATACGCGCCTCATCTCTTTTCCCTCCTTTATAGAAATAACCCCGCCCATGGGGCGGGGTCTAAAACAACCTTAAATGTCAAAGTAGAGCTCAAACTCCTTGGGATGAGGTATAAACCTCATCTCGTCAATCTCAGCCCTCTTGCTCTCAATCCAGAGCTGGATCATCTCTTCTGTAAAGACACCACCCTTTAGGAGGAACTCATAGTCGTTCTCCAGCTCGTTGAGGGCTTCCTCAAGGGAACCTGGAAGCTGGGGAATTCCCTCAAGCTCCTCGGGGGGCAGAGAGTAGATGTCCTTGTCAAAGGGTTCTCCCGGGTCAATCCTGTTTTCAATTCCGTCAATTGCTGCCATGAGTATGGCAGAGAAGGCGAGGTAGGGGTTTGAGGTTGCATCGGGGAACCTGATCTCAATCCTCTTTGCCTTTGGATCTTCGTAATACATGGGTATCCTTATTGCGGCGGATCTATTTCTTGCTGAGTAAGCAAGCCTTACGGGTGCCTCAAAACCGGGAACGAGCCTGTGGTAGGAGTTGATTGTGGGATTGGTGAAGGCAACTATAGCCCTCGCATGCTTCAGGATACCACCTATAGCGTAAAGGGCTGTTTCTGAGAGACCCGCGTATCCTGAACCTGCAAAGAGAGGCTCATCGCCCTTCCAGATTGAGAAGTGGGTGTGCATTCCTGAGCCGTTGTCGTTGGGAAGAACCTTTGCCATGAAGGTTGCAAACTTACCATGTCTTGCTGCAACGTTACGAACAACGTACTTGTATATGTAAAGCTTGTCAGCCTGACTCACGAGAGAGTCGTACCTTATATCAATCTCAGCCTGACCTGCCGATGCAACCTCGTGGTGGTGCACCTCAACGGTAATCCCTATGTCAGAAAGGGTTGAAACCATCTCATTCCTTATGTCTGTCATTTTGTCAAGAGGTGCCGTAGGAAAGTATCCCCTTTTATGGGGCACCTTGTATCCGGAGGAAGTGAGCTCCCTGTTCCACCAGCCCTCCTCCGAATCAACTCGCCAGAAGGAGTAATGCTCTGCATTCCCGAACTCTATTGAGTCAAGGATGAAGAATTCTGCCTCAGGTCCAAAGTAAGCGACGTCACCGATTCCAGTCTGCTTCAGGTACTGTTCAGCTTTCTGGGCAATGTACCTCGTGTCCCTTCCGTACCTTTCGCCGGTAACGGGGTCATATATATCACAGGTCATTACTATGGTCTTAGCCTCAATGAAGGGGTCTATAAAAGCGGTGTTGGGATCGGGTTTGGCTATCATGTCTGACTCATTTATGGACTGCCAGCCTCTGATTGATGAGCCGTCAAAACCTATCCCTTTTTCAAAGGCATCCATGGAAAACTCATAGGCGGGAAGAGTCATGTGCTGCCACTGACCAAAGGGGTCAGCAAATCTCAAATCAACGTACTGAACCCCTTCCTGTTCAATCAGGTTTAGAACTTCCTGGGGTGAGTACTTAGGCATGCCTGCACCTCCTTTTAAAGTTTTTAGATGTCATACCGCAACCTCACCTTTTTCCCCGGTACGGATCCTGACGACCTCCTCAACCGGCAGGACAAATATCTTTCCGTCGCCTACCCTTCCGGTCTGGGCAGTCTTGACGATCGTGTCAATTACCTTTTCAACATCCTCATCCTTGACGACAACCTCAATCTTGACCTTTGGGAGGAAGTCAATTACGTACTCGGTTCCCCTGTAAATCTCCGTGTGCCCTTTCTGCTGGCCGAAACCCTTAACTTCGGTGACGGTCATTCCACCGATCCCGATCTCAACAAGGGCATCCTTTACCTCATCAAGCTTGAAGGGTTTGATAATGGCTTCAATTTTCTTCATCCCACATCCTCCTGTAAAAATTCTTTGCAAAGACCGTGCCAAAAACTGATACCTTCCCGCCTCCTTTCATTCTATTACCTGCAAGGTACCGATCAGGTACTTATAAACGGGTATAAATGTTAACAATTTTGTAAATATGTAAACACTTCCCATTTTGGAAAAGGTGGTTATAATTAATTTAAATTAGTCAAGTTTATAAGAACGGGAGGGACAGAGATGGTTTTTGAGCTATCTGTTGGAGCAGTACTAACTGCAGCAGCAGTAGCAGTTTACCTCCACGGCAAGTCCGATTCCAAAACCACCAACGGTAATGGAAAAGCAAATGTTGACACGAGTGAGATGCTCGTAACCTACTCAAAAGTTATACCTGGTCACGAGGTCAGGCGGGTCTTCGGCTACGTAGAGAGCTCTTCTGTCCTCCCAAAGGGAAGCTCCTACTCCCCTAAGCTTGCAGAAGATGCCACGATCCACAAGCTAATGGCAAAGGCTAAAGAGATGGGAGCCAACGCTATCCTTGACCTCAAACTTGAGAAGGAAGAATTCGCCGTTCACGTCAGGATCATTGCAAAGGGACTTGCTGTAAAGGTATAAAGATCCCAATGAGTTACATTTATATTAATGCCCTGCGAGAAGATAATTGTCTTAGAGAATGGTGCTGACCTTGATGCTCTTTCCTGTGCCCTCGCCGTTCAGAAAATATATGCTGATTCGAAACTCCTGAAGCCTCGCTACCTTTCGCGCAGATCCAGTGCTGTTTTCAAAGATTTCAGTCATCTGTTCAATGTAATAGAATATCTGCCCGAGAAGTTTGATCTGATTATTGTTGATTCAGCCCATGTACCTCATCAGGTACCAATGGAAAAGATCTCAAGAGTTATCAGATACGACCATCATCCCGATGCAGAAATACGGAAATTTGAGGGAAGGGTTGACAAGGTAGGTTCAGCAACAACCCTTGCCGTTGAAGAGCTTATGGAAAAGAAAGTCAAGTTGTCGGAGGACGAAGCCACTGTGATAGCCCTCGGAATTTACGAAGACACCGGAAACCTCACCTTTGAGGGAACCACCGAGAGAGATGTCAAAGCCCTTGCGTGGCTGATCTCTCAGGGAGCAAACCTTAAAACCATAAGGAAATACATTCACGAAAGTTATACCCGGGAACAGCTTGAGGCTGTCCAGAAGATCCTTTCTTCAATTGAGAAGATTTACCTTGAGGGGGCTGAGATCGCAATGGCGACGGCGGTGCTGAAGGAATACCAGCCTGATGTTAACAGCCTCCTTTACGAGGTAAAGGACCTTAAGGAAGCAGACGCCTTTTTTGTGATAATTGAGGCTGAAAGGAAAACCTACGTCTTTGGAAGGTCACAGTCTCCATTAATTGATGCGGGAAAGGTGCTTTCCTCACTGGGAGGGGGCGGACACGAAGAAGCAGGTGCGGTCAAGCTGGAGAACGTTTCTGCGGAAAGGGTAAAGGAAATACTCAAGGACCTGATCAAAGGTGAAAAGGTGCCTTCCTACAGGGTCAGAGACATAATGACCACCCCTCCCTTTTATCTAAGGTCCGGTGACATGGTCAGGGATGCCCTTGAGGAGCTCTCTGCAAGGGGCATTGCCAACGCACCAGTTATTGATGAAGAGGGAAAGGTGGTTGGAATTATTTCAAAAAAAGCACTACTGAAGGTGTCAAAGGCCTTTCCGGATAAAGGTATAAGGTCTTTTCTCAACACTGAGTTTCACCATCTGAGTCCGGATTCCCCCATCTGGGAAGCGGAGGAAATCGTTACCAAATACGGCCAGAAGCTCATACCAGTGATCGAAAAAGATAGGCTCATTGGTGTGGTAACGCGCTTTGATGTCCTCCAGAGACTCAGGAAGGACCTGAGGCGGTTCAAGGCTCAGAAAAAGAAGATCCGCCTCCCACCAAACATCAGCGGGATATCAGAGGAGATCGGCGAGATCTCTCAGCTGAAAGGTTACCGAGCCTACCTTGTGGGCGGTGTAGTAAGGGACATTCTCCTTGGCAAGGAGATATTTGACCTTGATCTGGTAATTGAGGGAAATGCTATAGAGATAGCCTGTGAGCTTGCAAAGAAACACGGTGTAGAGTGCCATACCTTTCAGGAATTCGGAACCGCCCATCTCAAGATAGGGAACTTAAAAATTGAGTTCGCAACAACAAGGCGTGAAACCTACCCCCATCCCGGGTCTTACCCCCTTGTGGAACCATCCTCCATCAAGGAGGACCTTATCAGGAGAGACTTTACCATTAACGCGATGGCTATTTCCATAAACCCCGGAGATTTTGGAACTCTCATTGACTTCTTCGGCGGATTGAGGGACCTGAAGGACAGATTAATAAGGGTAATTCATCCCGTCAGTTTCGTAGAAGACCCCGTCAGGATCCTCAGAGCCCTGAGGTTTGCTGGGCGACTTGATTTCAATTTATCTAAAAACACGGCTTCACTCCTTACCGAAGCGGTGGAGCTGGGCCTTTTAAAGGTTGCTCCAAGGGGAAGAATAATCTCTGAAGTCAGACTCGCCCTTAAAGAAGACAGGCTTTTAGAGATCCTCAACCTGTATAAAAAGTTCAGGGTTCTGGAACAGATTATTGAAGGCTTCCAATGGAAGGAATCTCTATTTGAGGAACTCCTTGAACTAAAAAAGGTTACGGACTGGCACAGTCTGGAGTTTCCGGACGAGAGGATAGATTACGGGTGGGTATATCTCATGCTCATTCTCAGATCAACGAGGGAATCCACAGCCATGGGATTCCTCAAAGAGACATCATCACCATCGTGGGTTAGAGAAAATACCCCGTATCTTTTTATGATTAACAGGTTTCGATTAAAGTTAAAGAAAGCAACAAAACCATCGGAAATCTACAGAATCCTTAAAAATCTCCACCTCAGTGTGCTTCTGGTCCTTATGACCTTCGGTGAACTCAGGGAAAAGGTCAAGCTTTATCTTGAAAAGCTCAGGAACATCAAAATCCCTGGCGAACAAATAGAAGAGTTAAAGAAAAAAGGGTATGAGGGTAAAAAACTTGGTGAAGCCATAGAAAAGCTCAAGAGTGATCAAATGGATAGGGCTTTTTCCTATATAATGGAAAAGTCATGAAGCTTGCCTTTTTAAAGATAGGAGAACTGGAAGGAAGCCTGAAACATATCAATGCCCTGATATCAGACCTGAAGGGGAGAGGTGTAGAAATTGAGGAAATAAAGCTCGACCCTCAGGAGATTCAGAAGACTGTTGATGCCCTTTCGGAATTTAAACCCAACTTCACACTGGACATCAATGGTACGGGTATCATAGTTGGTGAGCAGGAGGGGAAGAAGATGCCCCTCCACGACCTCTTTGGATTTGTCCACTTTTCCATTTTTACTGAGGAGCCATTCCTGCACTTTCCTAACCTTTTCGGCCTGTCTCAGAACAGGAATATGGTTGCCCTTGTAACAGATATTAAGTACGTTGACAGCCTCAGATACCTGAAGGTAGAAAATGTTAGCTACGTTACCCCCTTCCTTGACTTCTCAATATTCCCACCCGAACCTTCCGAAAAGGAGTTTGACGTAACCTTCATAGGACCGGTTATAAATCCTGAGATAGTTGTTAACTCCGTTCGCCAGAACCTTCCAGAAAATATATTTCCCCTCTTCATTGAGTCGGGTGAGTTTATGTTCAGGAATCCGGAGGTCAATTCGTTAACAGCGGTCAACTACATACTGAGCATATTCAACCCACAGTTTCAAGAAGAATTTGGAAAGTGGAAAAAGGAAAATGAGGAAGCCTTTTTAAGGCTCCTCAACGACATCTCCATTTACGCGTCCATGAGAAAGAGGTGGTATATATTAAACTTTCTTGAAGGGATTAACCTCAAGGTGGTTGGTGATTTTCAGGGTGATCTTCTTGAAGATCACGAGCAGATAAAGGCTGATTCATACGAGGAACTCATTGAGATCTACGGCAAATCTTATCTTTCTATTCTCAGCTTTCCTGCAACGGTCCCAACAGGGATAGGTTTCACTCCCCTTGAGGTTTCAGCCATGGGTTCCGCAGTGATGATAGACTACAGAGGAACACTCCCCGGATTCCTCACACCCGGAGAGGAGGTAATAGCCTATATGCCCCTCGACAGGGCAGACATAGAGGAAAAAGTTCTTTACTACCTTGAAAACCTCCAAGAAGCGGTGGAAATAGGAAGAAAGGCGAGAGATGCGGTCATTAACAGATACAGAGTTGACGACAGAGCTGAATTCCTTTTCAAAATGATGAACGACATAATGTCTCAGGCCCAGGCTCAGTCCCAGGAAGCCGAACAAAAATAATGTTTCCAGGCTTCGGCACCCTGGTCAACTTTGCCCTTGTTCTTGTGGGAAGCTACATTGGGCTGAGAGGTTCAACCTTCATCAATCCAGCAATAAGGAAAGGCGTTATCCACGGCATAGGTCTCTTTACCTTCCTCCTCGGTGTGAAACTCATGACAGAAAACAAACCAGAATTGCTCAAGGTTTTCTTAATCTTAGTTTTTGGAACCGCCCTTGGCTACCTACTTGACCTTGAGGGCAAGATCTCAAGATTGTCAAGGGCCGGGGAGGACTCCGCAAAGGGCTTTATAACAGCTTCCCTTCTCTTTACGGTGGGACCCATGACCCTTCTTGGATGTATCCTTGAAGGGACAAAGGGAGACAGCTCACTGATACTCTCTAAAGCAACGATGGACGGCTTTTCATCCGTGATTCTTGCCTCTTCCCTTGGTCGGGGAGTAATGTTCTCATCCTTGTTTGTTCTTATCTTTCAGGGAACGATAACTCTCCTTGCCTTCTTTTTTGGGGACTTCCTTGATAAACAGTCCATGGCAAACAGCCTTTTTATGGGCGGGGGGATGATGGTTGTTATAGCCCTTAAGCTGTGGGGACTCCTTGAGGAGGTAAAGAGCGTGAACCTCTTAGTTCCCCTTATCGCCTCCCTCTTTATCTGATCCGTCCAGCCTGAGCTTTGAGATCTCTGCAAGAGCCTCGTAGATATTGCTGTTGTCAGTTTCCCAGACAAAAACACCGTTTCTGTGGAGGATCCACTTTGCCCTTGAGCTGTCGGGATGATGACCGCAGATAACTATGTCTATCCCTTCACGGACAAGGATCCTTGCAACGTCCTCCTCAGAGGATACCTGAACCTCCTCAACTCTCGGCTTGCCCTTTCCCTCCTCAAAGATATACATCTTCTTCACATTTCTGAAATCCCTGCAGAGGGAATCGTCTTCCGAAGAGAAGACCGCAACCCTCAGTCTGCTCCCGTTGGCGGGCTCGTAGTGAATAAAAACCATCTCAACGCTCTCAATTTCCCTTGTTATCTTTTCCTCAATGGCATCAGCTACGCTGTGGCTCCTCATGAAGCTTCCGGGCTTGAGCAGGATCTCCGCATCAACAAAGAGCTTTCCTCCCGCACTCCTCACAAGGAGCCTCTTTATCTCCTGGACCTCCCTGAAGGAAAGGATGATATCTCTAATCCTCTCCACAGTTTCCTCATCTGCCGATATATCAAGGATCTCGCCGAGCTGGCTCTTGAGAAGACCGAAAGCGGTGTAAAGAATAATCCCCACAACAGCAAGGGCAAAGTAGCGGTCGTAGTTGTATCCGAAGTAAACCGCGCTGAGGCTCACCAGAACCAGCGTTGAACCAAAGGCATCGGTAAGAGTGTGATAGGAATCTGCTACAAGAGTCGGTGAACCGAGCTTCTTTCCCGCACGCCTCTCAAGAAAGGAAAGAGTAAGGGAGCTGATAAGAGAGAAGATCACGACACCGAGCCCTACCCAGAGGTATTCTTCTTTGATAATTACTTCTCTCGTTAATGCCCTCTTCCCTATCTCAAAGGCAGAGAGTATAAGAAAAACGGAAATAACTATGGCACCTATATTCTCAAGCTTGTAAAGCCCGTAGGGAAATCTCTGGTGCTTCTTTTCTGAGAACTTAATTGAGAGGTAGGCTATTACGGAAGCCATTGAGTCAGAAAGGGAATGGAGCGCTTCACCGACAAGGGATAAACTCCCAGTCAGAACACCGCCAAGGAACTTAAGACCCGCCTGAGTCAGGTTTAGAAGGAGGGATACAAGAGCCCAGTGGTGCTTTTTCATCGGTTGAGAGCTTTCTTATTGTATCCCTGGTAGGTTCCTCTTTCACGGAGAACCCTCTCAACTGCCTGGAGAACTTTGTTTTTATGCCTTGGTGAACAGTAGTCGGGAGCAATTAGCCTCTCCTCATCAACCTCACCTGTAATACGTTGTATTACAACCTCTTCTGGAAGGATCTCTATAAAATCAGCACAGAGGTTTGCATATTCCTCAAGGGAAAGAGCCTTTATCTCACCTCTCCTGTACTGATTTGCCATAACGGTTCCCTCAATAATATGGAGGGGATGGATCTTCACACCATCAACAGGTAGAGAGGCTATCAGCTTAGCGGTTTCAATAACGTCTTCCCTTGTCTCTCCAGGAAGACCTATTATCACGTGGGCACAGACTTTTAGGGACCTCCTCTTTGTCCTGAGAACCGCATCTATGAAATCGGAAACGCCGTGGGCTCTGTTGATCCTCTTCAGTGTTTCAAAGTTGGCAGACTGAAGTCCCAGCTCAACCCACACCTCAAGACCCTTCTGTGCAAAATCCTCAAGGAGGTCAAGGACGGACTCAGGAACACAGTCAGGTCTGGTCCCCACAGCCAGACCCACGACACCCTCAAACTCAAGGGCTGTGCTGTAGGCTTTTCTCAGATATTCAAGGTCTGCGTAAGTATTGGTATAGGACTGAAAGTAAACAAAAAAGAGGATATCCTCACCGTACTTCCTCTTTGCCCTCTCAATTCCCTCACGGATCTGGTCCCTCAGGGGAACATCAGCACTGATCATGGAAGGCTTTGATCCCTCACTGCAGAAGGTACAGCCACCCCAGGCTTTGATCCCGTCCCTGTTGGGGCAGGTCAGGGGAAGGGCAACGGTTACCTTCTGAACTCGCACACCGTATCTGTCTTTGAAGTAGTCCTTGAGAGAGTAATAAAGAGCTGTGCCTGTTCTCATACCTTCTGGGCTTCTCTCTGAAGTTTCCTGTATTTCTCAAGGGCAAGCCTCCTCCTCCAGGCGGTGAGCCTGTCAAGGAAGGTTATACCCTTGAGGTGGTCAAGCTCGTGCTGAAAAACTATGGCTGGAAAGCCCTCAAGGTCGTAAACCCTCTCCTTTCCCTCTTCGTCAATAGCTTTAAGCTGAACCCTTTCAAACCTCTCTACCTCAACGCTCAGACCAGGAAAGGAAAGACATCCCTCCTTGAAGCGAACCTTTCCCTCCGCCTTTATGATTTCAGGATTTATGAGGACAAGCTTTATGTCAGGAGCATCCTCCTTGATCGTTGTGTCAATCACCATTATGCTCAGGGAAACGCCAACCTGGTTGGCAGCAAGGCCCACACCTTCGGCGGAGTACATTGTTTCAAACATGTCCTTTATGAGCTGACGAACCTCATCGTCTATCTCATCAACCCTTTCTGTGGGCTTTTGAAGGATCTCATTAGGATAGGTTACTATCTCTCTAACCATAGTTAAATAATATAGGTGGATGTCAGAAAATTCATTGATAATTCTCTTCTTAAACCTAACATCACGTGGAAGGAAATCGGGGATTTTGTAAGGAAGTCTGAGGAAGTCGGATTCTATGCGGTCTGTATCCATCCCTCAGCGGTCAGATATGCAAGGGAGGTCTCTGAGGGAAGTATTGTTATCTGTTGCGTCATAGGATTCCCTCTGGGATACTCTGATGTTGAAATTAAGATCCATGAAGCTGTTAGGGCTATAGAAGATGGGGCGCAGGAACTTGATATAGTCCTAAACCTTGTAGATCTGAAATCGGGAAACTGGAAAAAGGTTGAAGAGGAAGTAAAAGCACTTGTACGTCACGCCCGCTCTGCGGGCGTCCTTACGAAATTCATAATTGAAACCTGCTACCTAACGGATAAGGAAAAGATTAGAGCAGTTCAACTGCTTGAAGAATGCGGGGCTGACTTTGTAAAGACCTCAACGGGATTCGGTCATAGCGGTGCAACGGTTGAAGACGTGAGGCTGCTGAAGGAACACGGTAAGGGAATCAAAGTCAAGGCTTCTGGGGGAATCAGGACCTATGCAGAGGTGGTTAAAATGATAGAGGCGGGGGCAGACAGGATAGGCACGAGCAGTGGATTTGAGATTTACAGCGAAATGATGGGAGGTTAAATTAATTAGCCATGAAGTTTCACGAAGAGCTTGAGGAAGCTAAGGAACTTGTTGTCAGCATGGCCAAGAAGGTCCAGGAAGCTATTGATAAAGCCATTAAGTCCCTGAACGAACAGAACGTTGAGCTTGCTGAAGAGATCATAAAGGAGGACGATGAGATTGATTCCCTTGAGGTTGAAATTGAGAGGCGCTGCATCAGGATGGTTGCCCTCTACCAGCCAGAGGCAAGCGACCTGAGGCTTGTTATGGGGATTTACAAGATAGTTTCTGACCTTGAAAGGATGGGGGACGAGGCTGAGAACATTGCAGAGAGGTCAATCTTCCTTGCTCAGGAACCTCCTCTTAAACCTTATGTGAACCTGACGATGATGGCTCAGATGGTCAAGGAGATGGTTGAGGGGAGCGTTATCGCCTTCCTTCAAAGGGATACAATGCTTGCCAAGAACATAATTGAAAAGGATGACATGATAGATGAGCTTTACCACCAGCTTGAGAGAGAACTGATTACTTACGTAATGGAAGACCCAAGAAATATCAAGAGAGTAATTCACCTTT